>CAMVKF010000009.1 GCA_947168035.1 uncultured Clostridia bacterium
TAATTGTTTTTTACCTAAAACTACCTTCATACATCTTGCTAAATCTATTATGTCTACTTCTCTGTCTTGATTTAAATCTCCCATTACCATTAGTACATATCCCATTTTTTCACTCTCTGCATATTTATGTAACATGCTATTTTCTTTACAAATTATTGGTTCTTTATATCCTGAAAATGCTTTTGTATCTATTTTCATCACACTATTTGGGATAACTAGATTCTTTAAACTACTGCATTGGCAAAATGCATAAGCATCTATACTTGTTACACTATTTGATAGCTCTATATTTGTTAAACTACTACAGCCATAGAATGCATATCTTCCTATACTTGTTACACTTTTTGGTAGATCTATATTTGTTAAACTACTACATCTATAAAATGCATATCTTCCTATACTTGTTACACTATTGGGAATATTTATACTTTGTAAACTGCTACACCATTCAAATGCATATTCCCCTATACTTGTTACACTTTTTGGTAGCTCTATATTTGTTAAACTACTACAGCCATAGAATGCATATCTTCCTATACTTGTTACACTTTTTGGTAGATCTATATTTGTTAAACTACTACATCTATAAAATGCATATCTTCCTATACTTGTTACACTATTGGGAATATTTATACTTTGTAAACTGCTACACCATTCAAATGCATATTCCCCTATACTTGTTACACTTTTTGGTAGCTCTATATTTGTTAAACTACTACAGCCATAGAATGCATATCTTCCTATACTTGTTACACTTTTTGGTAGCTCTATATTTGTTAGACTTTTACAGCCTTTAAATGCTATATTTCCTATACTTGTTACACTATTGGATATTACATAATCAGTTCCTTCTTTTTTACCTGGATATTTTATTATGCTATTTTTTTCTTTATTATATAATACCCCCTCTATACTCGAATATTTTTGATTATTATTGTCTACATTTATTTCAACTAAACCATTGCAGCCATCAAATACATTATCTCCTATACTTATTACACTTTTTGGTATCTCTATATTTGTTAAACTACTACAGTCTGAAAAAGCATAACTTCCTATACTTGTTACACTATTTGGTATCTCAATATTTGTTAAACTACTACAGAAATCAAATGCATATTCCCCTATACTTTTTACACTATTTGGTATTTTTATATCTGTTAAACTAACATTATCATAAAATGCACATTTTTCAATATTAGTAATACCATTTTCTATTACAACTTTTTCTATAACCTTTGTATATTGTGTATTATGCCAATCTTCTTTTGATGAACCTGACCATTTCTTCATCTCTCCACTACCAGAAATAGTTAGAGTTCTATTCTTTAATGTCCATTTTGCAATTACGCTTCCATCTCCATTTTTAGATATATCCCATCTTTTTTCCTTTTGTAACTCATTCTCTTTTCCATACTCTGATTCTGCTTCATCTAACAAAATATATCCTATTTTTTCACTTTCTGCATACTTATGAGCCTCTCTATTGGTATTACAAATTATAGGTCCTTTACATTTTTTAAAGGCAGAACTTTCTATGTTCGTTACATTATTTGGAATTTCTATATTTGTTAAATTACTACACCCTTCAAATGCACTACTTTTTATGCTTGTTACACTATTGGGTATAGTTGCACTTGTTAAGTTATCACAAGCACAAAATGCATAACTTCCTATACTTTCTACACTATTTGGTATGGTTACACTTGCCAAACTATCACAATTAAAAAATGTGTTCCTTTCTATACTTGTTACATTATTTGAGATGTTTATATTTGTTAAACTACTACATTCTGTAAATGCATAACTTCCTATACTTTTTACACTATTTGGTAGCTCAATATTTGTTAAACTACTACAGCCTGAAAATGCATACCATTCTATATTTGTTAAACTATTTGGTAGCTTTATATTTGTTAAACTACTACAGCCTGAAAATGCATATCTTCCTATACTTATTACACTATTTGGTAGCTCTATATTTGTTAAACCACTACAGCTCTTAAATGCTTCCTGTCGTATACTTGTTATTCCATTTGGTATTACTATATTTGTTAAACTACTACAATCTCTAAATGCCCTCTCTCCTATACTTGTTACACTATTTGGTAGCTCTATATTTGTTAAACTACTACAATATGAAAATGCTTCACTTTCTATACTTGTTACACTATTGGGTATTACATAATTAGTTCCTTCTTTTTTAGCTGGATATTTTATTATGCTACTTTTTTCTTTATTATATAATACCCCCTCTATACTTAAATATTTTTTATTATCATTGTCTACATTTATCTCTCCTAAGCTATTACAATTATCAAAGACTGCATATCTGATACTTGTTACACTATTTGGAATTTCTATATTTTTTAAACTTCTACATCCATTAAATGCATAACTTTCTATACTTGTTACACTATTTGGTATATTTATACTTGTTAAACTACTACAACTCATAAACGTAGCCTGTTGTATACTTGTTATTCCATTTGGTATTACTATATTTGTTAAACTACTACAATCTCTAAATGCCTCGTCTCTTATACTTATTACACTATTTGGAATTTCTATGCTTATTAAACTACTACAGCCATAAAAAGCATAGTATCCTATTCTTGTTACTCCATTTTTTATTACAACATTTTCTATAACATTTGTATATTTTGTTTTATGCCAATCTTCTTTTGATGAACTTGTCCAATCTTTCATTTCCCCACTACCAGAAATAGTTAGAGTTCTGTTCTTAAATGTCCATTTTGCAATTACTGAACCATCTCCATTTTTAGATACATCCCAAGTTTCTTCATCTTTTATTTCATATTCTTTTCCTATTTCTTGGGTTTCTGTTTGCTCTGTGTTCTCTACTGCATATGTCATTATTGGTAAAATGTTGTTTAATAAAATAATCATTAAAATTAGTGCCCAAAATGCTTTTTTTAGTTTCATAGTTTAAAATACCCCCTAGTTTAATTTTTGACTGGTGACATTGGTACCGGTTCTTTTTGTCCCCCTACTTTTTAGTGAATTTACCAAAAAGGACCGTCCCCAATTGAAAAAATGCCCACTTATATTTATCTAATTTTATGCTAGCAATCTTTTTTAAAAAAGTAAAGAGCCTATAATTTTTATTACAAGCTCTTATTTGTTTTTCCTTTGCGGAAGGCGTTTTTACAGGTTTTGTTTACAGTTTTATTACATTTTTGTGACATAGGTATTTTGTATTATCTGTAACTTGTTCCAAATGTAAATTAGTTGCTATATTATTTTTTTTATGCTAATATATAAACAATATATTATTGGAGGAGAAAAATTTATGTCTGAATATGCACCATCAATTGAAAAATTAATAGAAAGTTTTGAAAGGCTACCAAGCATACGGCCATAAAACAGCTGCTAGGCTTGCTTTTCATGTTCTAGACTGGAACAATGAACAAACAAATGAATTTATAAATTCTATTGTAAATGCAAAAAAGAATTTAAAATATTGTAGTAAATGTTTTAATATCACTGATACAGATCCATGCCCAATATGTTCAAATATAAAAAGAAACCAAAATACAATATGTGTTGTTGAGGATGTTCGAGATGTTGTAGCAATGGAAAGAACACACGAATTTAAAGGCGTTTACCACGTTTTACACGGTTCAATTTCACCTATGAACGGAATAGGCCCAGATGATATAAAAATAAAAGAACTTCTTAGCAGATTAGTTGGAGGAGAAATAAAAGAAGTTATTCTTGCAACAAACCCTAGAGTTGAAGGAGAAGCCACTGCTATGTATTTATCTAAACTTATAAAACCATTGGGTATTAAAGTTTCTAGAATAGCACATGGAATTCCTGTAGGTGGAGATTTAGAATATACAGATGAAATTACTTTAACAAAAGCACTAGAAGGAAGACGTGAAATTTAAAAATTTTGGTATATTTTTAATTTTTTTTTACATAATAAAATTATCGAAAGGATGATTTTAATGAAAAAAAATAAAAACTTATTACCAATTATAATTGGAATTCTAATTATTACAATTGCGATTTTAACATATATTTTATACAAAAAAAATGAGAATATTAAAGTTTCTTCTGAAAATTTAAATAATAGTAATTTTTATGAATTAATAAATTATGTACAAAATGTTGAAACTTACCTTGCAAAATCCAGAATTTCAAGTTCAAGCTCACATTCTGCTGAAACTTTAACATATTTATGGCGTGAGGCAAATTTAGCTCAGGCTTACCTCTCAGAACTACCTGTAGAAAGCCAAGAACTAGAAAAAACAGCAAAATTTTTAAATCAAGTAAGTGATTATAGTTATTCACTTTCCAGAAAAAACTTTAAAGGAGAAAATTTAAATGATGAGGATTTTTCTAACCTAGAAGAACTTCATAAATACAGTACTGAACTTGTAAATGTTTTAAACCAGTTATCTGAAGACCTAAATAAAGGCACTCTTTCTTGGAAAGATTTAAAAACTAATGGTAATGACCATTTTGCCCAAGCTGTAAGCTCTCAGCTAGATATTTTTAGTACTTTAGAAGAAAATTTCCATGAGTATTCAGGTTTAATTTATGATGGAGCATTTTCTGAACATATAACAAATTCTGAGGCAAAAGGTGTTTCAGGAAATGAAGTAAGTGAAGAAGAAGCTAAAAATAAAGTAAGAGATTTTTTAGTAGATAAAAAAATAGTAGAAATAGAAACCCTTGAACAATCTCAAAATACGAGCATTCCTGCATACAATTTTTTAGTAAAACTAGAAAATAATTTAAATATGTCTATTGCTGTATCTAAAAAAGGCAGTTATGTTATATATAGTAACTGTAACAGAGATATAGGTGAAGAAACTTTAAAATATGAAGATGCAGATAATTTAGGTAAAGAATTTTTAGAAAAAATTGGAATTAAAAATATGAAAGAAACCTATTATTTAAACGAAAACGGTATTCTTACTATAAATTATGCATATGTTCAAGATAATGTTGTAATTTACCCTGATTTAATAAAAGTGAAAGTTGCTTTAGATAATGGTGAAATTTTAGGTTTTGAATCTACAGGTTATTTAAATAACCATATAGAGAGACAAATTCCAAAAAATATAATTTCAAAAGATGTGGCTAAAAAGAATTTAAATAAAAACTTAAATATAGAAAGTGAAGGTTTAGCAATAATTCCAACTGAATATAAGACTGAAATATTGTGTTATGAGTTTAAAGGAAAAGTTGAAAATGATGAATTTTTAGTTTATATTAATGCAGCAACTGGCATAGAAGAAGACATTTTAGTAATATATAACACTCCTAATGGAACACTAACTATGTAAAAATATTATTCTTCTTTAGTAAATATATATTTTTTCATTTCGTTTGGTGTCGCAATTCTCGGATGCCCAAGCAAATTAAATTTAATGCAAAAATAAAACTTGAATTTTAAAATTTGCTTGGGCGAATATGAAAATTGCTCCAGAACGCCCTCCGCTTACGCTCCGGTTAAACGCTTATGCACTCCATTCAAAAATATATATTTACTAAAGATGAATTAAAAAATGTGCATTTACAAAAATTTTCTTTTTTTTACATTTTTTTAATTAATATAAAAATTAAAATTGTTAATACTAATTTTATAAAAAGTTTTTGTTTGCTTTTTATAAAAAGAGGGTTTAGTTTGAAAATAATTGCGTTTTGGCGTTGTTGGACTACAATCTCAAAGATGCTCATGTACAAAAGTACACTCCGCTCTTTCTCATTTGTCCGCCTAGCCAAAAGCACAATTCTTTTACAAACTATGTGTGCCCTTAGAAAGGAATGGAGTTTAAAATGTCTAGAAATAGAAAGTTAATGAGTGAAAATCTTAAAGCGGAAATAGCAAAAGAATTAGGAGTTTATGACCAAGTAAAAAAAGATGGAGGATGGTCAAATGTGTCCTCAAAAAAATGTGGAAATATAGTAACAAAAGCAATAGAAATAGCAAACCGTAGTCTTGAATAGTAAAAGCACCTGCTAAATGAAGCAGGTGTTTTATTTTAAACTATTATAATAAGAATTATATAAATTGGCATAATATCCATTTAAATCTAGTAATTCTTTATGCGTTCCTTGCTCTATTATTTTTCCATCTTTTAAAACTAAAATTTTATCTACATTTACAATTGTAGAAAGTCTATGTGCAATAAAAATAGCTGTTTTTTCTTTTGAAAGCTTATCTATTGATTTTTGTATTAATTTTTCTGTTATTGTATCAATATTTGCAGTTGC
Organism: uncultured Clostridia bacterium; assembly: GCA_947168035.1. Lineage (GTDB taxonomy): Bacteria > Bacillota > Clostridia > TANB77 > CAG-508 > CAG-269. The sequence goes on from CAMVKF010000009.1 coordinate 6,253, forward strand.
TTCGTCTAGAATAAATATATCTGGATTTAATGCGAAAATTCTTGCAAAAGCTATTAATTGTTTTTGCCCTACTGAAAAGTTATCTCCTCTTTCTACTGCTTTTTCCAAAATTCCATTTGGAAGTGAATCTATAAAATCTCTTGCGGATGCTAGGTCTATAGCTTTGTCTACTTCTTCATCAGTTAATTGATTATAAAGTTCTATATTTTCTTTTATTGTTCCTGATAAAATAAAAGGATCTTGCAAAACAGTTCCTATATGTTTTCTTAAATCTCTTAAATTTATATCTTTTATATTAATTCCATCTAATAATATTTCACCTTTTTGTATCTCATAAAACCTATTTACCAAATTTGTAATTGTAGTTTTTCCTGCTCCTGTTTTCCCAACAAGTGCAATTGTTTGAGTTGGCTCTATAACAAAATTTATATCTTTTAATACCCAGTTTTCATCTTCTGTGTTATATTTAAACCATACATGTTTAAATTCTAATCTACCTTTTACATTTTGTAGCTTTTTACCAGAATCAAAATCTTCTAAATATTCCTCTTTTTCTATTAAATCACAAACTTTATTTAGTGAAACTACCGCTTCTTGCATTCCCTCAATATTTTCAATTGTTCTATTTATAGGGTCAAATAAATCTTTTATAAATGTAATAAAAATATATATTTCCCCAACTCCTAAGTTAATATTAAATATATTATTTACAGAAATTGCAATAACAATTGATATTGCTATATACATAAAGAAAAAAACAATTTGCACAAGTGGTGCTTCCAATTTATTTGTTCTTATAAGCTTGTTTACATAGTCTTGAGTTATTTCTTTATTTTTATTATTTATTATATTTTGAATATTAAATATTTTTATTGTTTTTGCACCATATATAGATTCTGCTAAAAAAGTATTTAGTTTTGTTCTTGCATTTTTTGCTAAACTATAAGCATAATTTGCTTTTTTAGTAATTATGTATGATATAGTAGAACATATTGCAATTATTGCATATACAACTATTGTTAATTTCCAATTTAATTTAATCAAAATTATTGATAAAATAATAATATAAAACGCATCTTGAAAAAGTGTAATTGCAATTTCTTGAAAAAATATTGCTAAATCTTCAGTATCACTAGTAATTCTTGCAAATAATTTTCCACTTGGTGTTTTATCGTGGAATTTTATATTTGTATTTTGTGAATATTTAAAGATTTTTTGTCTTGTTTCATTTAATATTTTTTCTCCTACAACAGTCGTTGCTTTCATTGTAATAAAATCTAATATATCTTGCAAAAAAGTGATGGCTATATAAAAAAATGCAATAAAATTTACAGATATTAAAATTTGTTTATTAAGTATTTTAAAATTTTGAATATTTATTTTATTTTGCATAAATTCATCTATAATAGTTTTTATTAAAAATGGTCTAACTACACCTATTGCATCAACTATCATTGCTAAAATAATAATTATTATAAATGTTTTAATATGTGATTTTCCTATTTTATAAAATCTATTTATTGTTTTATTTTTCAATTTTTATCACCATCCTTTTGAAGCAGAAAAAATTTTTTATAATAATATCATAAAACATTGAAATAATAATAATTTAAAAATTTTCGAATGTGATTGAAGTAATTTTAGAAATTCTAAGAAGATTTTTTGGAAAATGTTCGCGTCGAGCGTCAGCGAGGACTAAGTGAAAGGGTGCCGAAAAATCGATGTAGAATTTCTTATAATTACAAAATGAGCCGAGAAAATTTTTAAATTATTATTATTTCAATGTTATTAAGAAATTTAAAATCACTAGCTTAAATATCTTTCAGATACATATTCGAGCTCTGCTCTATATAAAAATCCCTATATAATCCATCACACGCAATTAATTCCTCATGTGTTCCTTGCTGAATTATTTTTCCTTGGTCTAAAACTATTATTTTATCTGCTATTTTTACATCTGATATCCTATTAGAAATTATGATTGCTGTTTTATTTTTTAACAATTGTTTTAAATTTTCTAAAATTATTTTTTCTGTTTTATTATCTACTGCCGAAAATGTATCATCAAATATAACAAAATTTTTATTAAATAAAAATGCCCTAGCTATTGCTACTCTTTGCTTTTGCCCACCAGACAAAGTTATTCCCTTTTCTCCTATTATTTGTTCTATTCCATCTGGCATATTAGTTAAATCATCTTTAAATGCCGATTTTTCTATACTTTCTAAAATATTATCTTCTTCAAAACTATCATCAAAAAGATTGATATTTTCTTTAATAGTGGTTGAAAATAAAAAGTTTTCTTGAGTTATATAACAAAAATTATCTCTTAAATTTTTTGTATTTATTTTGTTAATGTCTGTTCCACCTATAAAAATTTTGTTGTCTTCTACATCATAAAGTTTAAGTAATAAATTTGCAATTGTAGTTTTTCCGCTTCCTATTGTTCCTATTACCCCTAAGGTTTGACCTTGTTTTATTGTTAAATTTATATCATTTAATACTCTTAAATTATCACCATATGAGAAATTCAATTTTTTTATTTCTATATCACCTGATATTTTTGATTTAGAATCTACAAAAATTTCTCCGTTTTAAATTAAAAAACTCATCTAATTTTTCTATTCCAACTTGCATTTTTTTAATTCTTGTAAGTAATTGTGGAATCCAAGTTAATGGATAGTATAAGTCTTTTATATAACTATTAAATGCAATAAATTCTCCAACAGTAATTAAACCTTTAATAATTAAATTTGTTCCATATAGAGCTACTATACCATAACAAATTCCAAAACACATTGTAACTGTTGCATATAAAATAGCGGAATTAACTCCTACTTTAATATATTTTTTTTGAACATTTTCTGATTCTTTCTTAAATTTTAAAATTTGTATTTCTTCACCTGTAAACACTTTTGTTGTTCTAATTGAATCTGTACTTTCTTGAACAAATTCAGACATTTTAGTATATGCTTTTTGAGCATCTGATTCTGCCTGCTTAACTTTTTGTTTTAATTTATTTAAAATAAATCCTTCTATAAATACTGCTACCATAACTATTAATGTAAGTTTAAAATTTACACTTACCATAAAAAATATTGCAACTGAAAAACCTAACACTGTTCTTATTCCATACTTAATTATTCCTGTAATTCCGCGCCTTACCTCTCCTGTGTATCTTAAAATATAGCTCATTAATTCACCATTTTTTATGTTTTCTATATTTTCTACTTTTAGATTTAAAAACTTCTCAAACACGGCATTTTCTAAATCTCTATGTATGTTGTCTGCACAAGTTCTTCCTAAAAAGTTAAACCAAGTCTTACTAATACAAAAAATAACAATACTAAAAAAAAGAATAGCAAATTTTTTTATAATTAAATCATTTGCTATATTTTCTCCCAATATATCGATTATTTCGCCTAACATTTTTGCAGGCAATGATAGTGTAATTGCATAAATTATTATTAATATAATTAATTCTAAAAAATTAAATTTATACTTTTTTAATATGTTTATTAATACTTTTTTCACTTTATTCTCCTATATTTTTTTGGTGTTCCCAGGCGGACTTAGAACCACCATCGGTCGCTTAGGAGAAACTAGGTTACAATTTTAAATAGTGTTTGAATTTTTTAAAAGCCTTTCGAAACTTAGCAAATCGAATCGTTTTTTAAAATTTATTTTTTAAAATCGAATCGAAAATTCTAAAAATTTTAAATGCTATTTTATAAAATTCGCGACATATTCGCGACACACTTTCCTAATTTTCTATCCTAGTCCGTAGCCCTTAGTACACCTTTATTTAATATTTTTTGCGTGTAAAATTTTCTTGTATTATTTTAGCATAATTTTTATTAATTGACAATACACTCTGAAATTTAATTTTCATTAGTATTTACGTTATATACTCTCCCAATAATAATACAAAATATTTTTGTCTACATCATAAACACCTATTTCGTGTCCTGTTGCATTTTCTTTTGTAACATTCTTCTTTTTATTTTCATCTCTTGTTCTACATACTAATTCAAAATGATAATAACCATTTTCTATTGAAAGTACTTCTTTGTTATACTTAAAATCATCTAACTTATCATTTTCTAATCGGTCTTTACTCCATTCGGAACTTTGCTCAAGTGTTTCTATTATTTCTTTTCCTTTTTCTTCTGAAAATTTATATACATAATAGTCTGTTCCATCTCCTTGAGGTCCACCTCTTACATCATATATTTCTCTACTAATATAATTTCTAGTATCTAAATTCAAATCCTTATGATAATCTGTATGATTATTAAATACTCTATTTATATAATAATATATTTTTGCATTTTTTAAATCAAATATTGCATGAGCATTATTTCCGTTATAATAATATAAATCTTCCCTGTCTATAGGAATTCTTTCATCATCTTTTATTTCTGAAAATTCTTTCATTATGTATTCATAATACTTATTTCTATCCCATAGATTACTTGATTCTAATTGGGTTCTAAACTCATCCATACAATCTGAATAATAATCTTTTAACTTATATACTTTATACTTTCCGTCTAAAAAATCTTCTGCATATATTGTACAATATTCTATATCATACTCATCTATTTCTAAACCTAGTTTTTTATAATCCTCGTTACTATTTACTGAAAAATATAGTTTAGTAATCTCTATTGATAAAAAACTCACAACCATACAAATTACTATTTCTAATATAATATATAAAATTATTTTTTTATTTTTCATGTTATCATTCCTTTTTTAATCAACTTTATAATTAGAAAAATTAAATTTTATTTTTACATCATATTTCTTTATAACTCCATATTCATAAGAAACAACTCCAAAATTATTAAGCAATGTTGAAAAAATATCTGTAAAAATTTCTTCTTTATTATCAACATATTCTTTCAAGTCCTTAAATTCCGTAAAATCATATGTATCATTTATTTCTCCTTCTAAATTCCAAGTATTATCTTCATTTTTTATTGCTTTGACAAACATTGTAGCTTTATGTAACGAATATAGCAAATCTCCTCCTTCAAATTTAAGTAAGACTCCATCTTTCTTATAATCTTTTAAGTCAAACATACCAGTTTCACTTCCATATTTTTCTGTTAATTCTTTTATTGTATCCCTAAACACTACACTTTTCTTTAACAAGTTATCTGTTATGCTGTCTTGTATTATCAAATCATCTGGCTCTTTTCCAAATAGTGATAATGAATTACTTAAAAGTCTTGCTGATAACTTTTTATCTTTTAGCATTCCGCCAATAACCACAATTTGCCAAAATGTGTATTGCATTGAATAAAATACAGCATATGATATTGGATCTGCTTTTTTACTTACATCAAATATAAAACTCATACTTTTTATAAAATTTTCTGCAATTTTTTTATCTATATCTTCCCAATTTATATTTTGAAATTCTTTTATAAGCTCATCAAATTTTTGTGTATAATTAAATAATTTATATATATCATTTAATGTAAAAGAAATTGTATCTATTATATTTTTTGAAAATGCTGATATACTATTTATGTCCTTTAAGATTCCTTCTTTTATATCATCTAAAAAGCCGTAATTCATTCTGTTCAAATAATTTAAAGCTACGTATTTTTGTGCTAAAGCATATTTTTTGTTTTTACTAAGAAAAAATTTATGATTTCTCCACGCAATTTGCGTACATAAATATGATTCTTTATTCCAAATAAATCTAGGTGGTTTTGAAAATTCTAATAATTCATATAAGTTATCAAGACAACCTCTTCCAAACATGGCATATTTATAATTATATGGTTTATTGCATAATACACATCTTTTTTCGTTTATATTATTTTCATTGCTTTCCATATCAATCTCTCCTTTTATTTGTTATTTAATTTCCACATTATCATTGGATGTTCTTTTATTCTTTCTATTATTTTCTTATCTTCAAATAATAATTCTGGTTCATAAATTCCTTTTTGGAATTTGTCATAAAAATCTTTTATATTATCATCAACTTCTAAAATATCTTTTAAATATTTTCTTACTTCTTGTTTAATCTCATCTACATTACTTTTTTTAGGATTTCTGTCTTTTAATGTTGGCAATAATTTTGTTTTAATATCTTGTCTTTTTAATTTTTCAATATTATCAATTTTCATATCTTTTAATTTATAATCATTAACTGCAATATATTCTAACATAAAACATTTCTTCAATAATTTCCTTTCCTCATTATCAAATAATTCGTATTTACTCAATGTATAAACATCATATAAATCTCTTGCTGTAGTTCTACTTAATAATGCACATAATTTTGCCGCATATATTTCTATTGGATGAATACAATGTATTGTTAGATGTTTGTCCTTAAATATATCTGTATTTACTTTTATATTTTTAGTTTCTAAAATATGTACTCTATTCATGTAGTTTATTTCAATTTTTATATTATCGGTATTTCCTTTTATATCTACATATTCTGCAACAATTGAGTCTAATGCATATACATTTTTTGATTTTTCCATATTAATTTTATAATTGTTAGTATTTAAATAATTAACCAGTAACTTGTGTATGTTTTCTCTCTCTTTTATCATCTCTTCTTTGCTTATATTTTTAGTTAAATCTAAATCAATATCAACCGATAATCTTGGAAAATTAAAAACTGCAGTGTTTATTGCTGTACCACCTTTTAGTGCCAGTAACTTATTTAATTTTTCATCACCATTCACCCATTCCAAAATTCTTATTAATCTCTCTACTTTTTCGAGTGTTGACTGAATAAATCCTGTTTCTTTAGAAATTTTTTCTATATAATCTCTATATTTTTCTACCAATATAATCCTTCTCCTTTATTCGTAAACATCTTTGGGACTACTAAATTCCATTCTTTTATATATTTGCTTTTCATTCTTTTAGTTTCCTCGTTAAAATATAATCTTTTGTTTTCACATTTTTTTCTGCATTTTTCTATTACATTCTTTTCTATTCCATAATGTTCTTTATATAATTCTAGAAAAAATCCTACTTTTGCATATAATTTGTTTGAATTATATTTTTTTAAATACTCTAATATTTTATCTCCATTTAATTTACCAAATAATTCCAAGCACATTATTAGTTCTTCATTTCCTCCTGCTAACTCAGTTTTATCTATACAATCTATAAATGTTCTTTCTTTATCTGTTATCCTAACCTTATCAGCTTGTACTATTCCAAAATCATATTTACTATTTACATATTTATATGATATTCCTTCAAATTCAAAGTTTGTAAACCTTTTTTTTGTACTAACATACACTTAATAAAAAACTTGATTTTGAACTCCATAATATTCTAAAGCTGAATGATATGATATATATGCATCTTCTTTTATTTTTGAAGCTATCATATATTGATCTGGAATTGTATTTTTAAACTCTATATTACATACTACATATAAATTATGTTTTACTCTTTTGATATAATTAAATAATAATAAATCCCTTAATATACTTTTGGCGGTATTTATATTTCCAGTTAAATTATATACATCTCCTAAATTAAAAACTTTTAATGTCAATATTTTTTCATATCTTTTCATTTTTATCACCACGTTTTTTGTATTAAAAGTATGTGTTTTTGCACCCTTTTGTTACATTTTAGCATATATTTAATCTTTTGTCAATGCTTTTTCTCGTTTTTTGTTTTAATAATATGTGTTTTTAAATACTTTTTATACAATTTTCGTGATTTATATAAAATTTGTTTCTTATCATCTTTGTAGAAAAAGTATGTATTTTTTAATACTTTTGTTACAAATCTAATAACGTTTATATTTTCAAAATTTATTTTTTAGCACTAATTTTTATACCAATGAAACGATTATAAATTCATTTGCATATATTCCTTTTTGTAACCAATCACCTTATCTTTTAAAAAATATATGATTTTTATTTCTCAAAACAAAAAAGCCTCTAAATTAAAAGATTATTTTCTTCTATTATAGAGGTTTTTATTATTATATATGTGGTGTTCCCAGGCGGACTCGAACCACCATCGGTCGCTTAGGAGGCGACTGCTCTATCCTGCTGAGCTATGAGAACAAATGTAACTTTAGGTATTATAGCAACTTTTTTAAAAAAAGTCAATAAAACAAAAACGTAGATTTACATAATTTGACTTTTTATAAAAAAACTGTTACAATATAAATGGTTTATTTCAATAAAAAATATGATTTATACAAATAAGTTTATTAATTTTATTAGTTTAATTATAACAATTATAATTTTTATTATTCTAAATTTATTGGTTTTAAAAAATCCAGAAATTTCTCCAGAAAAAATTCCTGATATAATTTCAAATATTAGTATTATACAAAAAGATGAAGAAAAAGAAGAAAAAAAAGAAATTGTTGATTTAGGTTCATGGTATATAAAAATTCCATCTATTAATTTAGAAGCCCCAATTAGTGAGGGAACAAGTTTAGAAACTTTAAATAGCAAAGTTGGGCATTTTGAAGAAACATCAAAAAACCAACGGAAATGTTGGCTTAGCTGCACATAATAGGGGTTATAAAAACAATTATTTTAAAGATTTAAAAAAAGTTAAAATTGATGATGAAATAATTTATAAATGTGATGATTTTGAAAAAAAATATATTATAAATAAAATAGAAATTATTGAAAATACTGATTGGAGTTATTTAGAAAAAACTGATGAAAATAAAATTACTCTAATTACTTGTGTTGAAAATGAGCCAAATTACCGAAGATGTGTACAAGCTGTTGAGGAAATAGTTTAAAAAATAAAATGTATATAAATTTATTTTCCAGAATAAAAATGTATTAATATTTTAATAGAAAGGAAAATGAATTTATGAAAATTAATAAAAAAATATTTTTTATAATATTATTAATTTTAATTTGTATTTTAGGAATAATAATTTTTAAATATGTGTTTAAAAATAAAAAAAGTGGTTACAATATGAATAGTCAAGAAATCGTAGATTATATTTTAAATATTAATTCATATAAAACAAAAATAAATGTTGAAGTAACTAGTAATAAAAATAAAAACAAATATATAATAGAACAAGAATATAGCAAAAACAATGGAAGTATTCAAAATGTAATAGAACCTTCAAATATTGCGGGCACAACTATTATAAAAAAAGATAACACTCTAAAAGTAGAAAATACACATCTTAATTTAACAAAAATTTTTGAAAATTATAAGGGATTAGAGGAAAATGATTTAGATTTAATAACATTTATAGAAAATTATAAAAATAATAATAAATCAAACCATGAGGAAAATGAACAAGAAATAATTTTAAAAATAAAAAATACTGAAAATAAATATCTAGAAAATAAAAAGTTATACATAGACAAAGAAACTAAATTACCTACTAAATTAATTATTGAGGATAATAACAAAAATATAAAAATATTCATACAATATAATGAGGTAAAATTAAACATTGAAGAATAAATTTCTTCAAAATTTATCTACGAATATATAGACTTTTAAAATATGCTAATAGTAGGAGTGAATAATTATGACAATAAAAAGAGGAGACATGTATTATGCTGATTTAAGTCCAGTTATAGGCTCAGAGCAAGGTGGAATAAGACCAGTTTTAATTATACAAAATGATTTAGGTAATAAATATAGCCCAACAGTAATTGCAGCAGCAATAACCTCGCAAACAAATAAAACAAAATTGCCAACACATATTGAAATAAAAGGGCATTCCAAAGGTCTAAAAAGTAATTCTGTAGTTCTAGCAGAACAAATTAGAACAATAGACAAAAGCAGATTAAAGGAAAAAATAGGTCATATAGATGATGAATTTGTTATGAACAAAATTAACAACGCTTTGGGCGTAAGCTTTGGATTAGACGAATAGAATCGTGACTGTAAAAAGTCCAATAAAAAATGTTACTATTTATAGCTTTTTAGTTTATCTAGTCCTGCAACGGTCAAAACTTTTTATTTTAGTACTCGGGTCTTCCCACTGATTTTGTAACAATGCTAACGCATTTAACAAAATTCAGCGGTCCCCCCGAGACCCTCGTTTAAAATAAAAAGTATCGACCTGCGCGGACTTCTGAAAATCATTGCTATAAATAGTAACATTTTTTAATATACCTTTAATTTCTTAATTACTTTTGCCTCATTATAAAGGGTATCAATTTTTTGCTTTCTTAATTCATAGGCATCTTGATAGTCTTTTCGAATTTGCATCCAGTTATCAAAATTTTCATCTTCCCTAAAATATATTTTCATATATTCTGCAAAATAATTTTTTTTATCTTCTTTGGTTGCTTTATTCATTTTATCATAGTATTTTTGAATGGTATTAAATCTTTTCAAATTCTCTTCTAAATAATTTACATAATCCTGAATACAAGAAATTTCATAATAAGTATCGTCTAATACAACTTTAATTAAAATTTTAACAATAGCAGGGTTATTTTTTCCTAACTGAACATTTGTAATCAATTCTTTTAATACATGAGAAGATTCTATTTGTTCGTTAGATTTAGAATTATCAATTAAAATTTGCAAAGTATCTGATACTCCAATATGAGATTTGTATTGTCTTTTACTTACAATTGCATCAAACTCATCTGCAACCCTAATTATTTGACCTTCATAAGGGATATCTTTTTTAGTTAGTCCTCTAGGGTATCCAGTTCCATTTAAAGCTTCATGGTGGTAATATGGGCCTGCAGCATATGGTCTAAGTTTAGGGTCTTTCATACACATTTCATAACCAATAGTTGTGTGTGTTTTTATTATATTGTATTCCTCATCTGTAAGCTTCCCTGGTTTTTGCAATACTTCTGGCGGAATAAATATTTTACCAATATCATGTAAATATGCACAAATTGTACAATATTCAGTAAAACTTTTTTTGCAATGTAAATATTCACAAATTCTACAAGTAAGAGCAGCAACATTTTCACAGTGTTTTCTAGTAAAAACATCAAGTGAGCCTAATGCATTTAATTGGTCTTGCATAGTCTTATCTAAATTATAGGACTTAAGTGAAGTTCTATCATAAAAATCAAAATTTTCTTTTTTCATCAATATTCTCCTTTTTGTGGGTGGGTGACATCGGTGCCGGTTCTTTTTGTCACCAGTGACATCGGTGCCGGTTCTTTTTGTCACTCTTGCGCCTGGTGGTGACATCGGTGCCGGTTCTTTTTGTCACGATTACAATTGTCTTCTTATATTTATCTAATTTTATGCTACCAGTTTAAACAAAAAAAGTAAAGGGCGTATAATCTATATTACAAGCTTTATATGTTTTTCCCCTTGCGGAAGGCTTTTTTACATGATTTGTTTACATTTTTATTACATTTTTGTGACATAGGTATTTAGTGACAAAAAGAACCGGCTACCTAAGTCACCAATGGCACTAATTGGGAATTGACAAAATGCAAAAAACGTTGTAAAATAAAGGTTGATAATAGCAAATTTATGCTTATTTTGTAACAAGTAATAAGGAGAAATTTTTTATGGAAAACATTTTACATATCGGCTTAGATGTAGGATCTACTACTGTAAAAGTCGTAGTTATGAATGAAGCAAAAGAAATTATATATAAAAATTACCAAAGACATTTCTCTGATACAAAAAACACAATATGCTCTATGCTTGAAAACTTAAATAATATGTATCCAAATAGTAAATTTACACTTGCACTTACAGGTTCAGGTGCAATTTCTGCCGCAAAATTTTTAGAAACAAGTTTTATTCAAGAAGTTGTTGCCTGTAAACGTGCAGTAGAAAAATATATTCCACAAACAGATGTAGTAATAGAACTTGGTGGAGAAGATGCAAAAATTATATATTTTGATAAATCAATTGAACAAAGAATGAATGGAACCTGTGCTGGTGGAACAGGTGCTTTTATAGACCAAATGGCATCTTTATTAAATACAGATACAAATGGTTTAAATGAATTAGCAAAAAAACATACAACTATTTACCAAATTGCTTCACGTTGTGGTGTTTTTGCTAAAACTGACATTCAACCATTAATTAATGATGGAGCTGCAAAAGAAGATATTGCAGCATCTATCTTCCAAGCTGTTGTAAACCAAACAATCTCAGGGCTTGCCTGTGGTAGACCAATTAGAGGAAAAGTTGCATTTTTAGGTGGACCTTTAACATATCTTCCAGAATTAAGAAAAAGATTTATTTTAACACTTAATTTAAAAGAAGATGAAGTAATTGTACCTGAAGAACCTCACCTTTTAGTAGCATTAGGTGCAACTTTAGAATCTTTTGATGGAAAATTAATTTCAAATAGTGAGTTAGAACAAAAAATACAAAAATTGAAAATCTCACAAGATAAAACAACTAAACCAATAGATCCTTTATTTAATGACCCTAAAGAGTATGAAGAGTTTAAATTAAAACACCAAAAAAATAGTGTTACTAAAGGAGATTTAAAAAATTACAAAGGTGATTGCTTTATTGGTATTGATGCCGGTTCTACAACAACAAAAATTGTTTTAATAGATAGAGATGGAAATCTTTTATATTCTTTATATGAAAATAACCAAGGTAATCCATTAAAAAGTGTAATAAATATGTTACACAATTTATATAAGGTTTTACCTAAAACAGCTAAAATACGTTTTAGCGGAATTACAGGCTATGGAGAACAATTAATAAAAACAGCTTTAAATATAGACATTGGTGAAATTGAAACAATAGCTCACTATACAGCTGCAAAACATTTTGAACCTGATGTTACAAGTATTGTAGACATTGGTGGACAAGATATGAAATATATCCGCTTAAAAAATGGAGCAATAGATTCAATAATGTTAAATGAAGCTTGTTCTTCTGGTTGTGGTTCATTTATAGAAACCTTTAGTAAAAGCTTAAATTTAGAAATTTCAGAATTTGTAAAACAAGCAATAGAAGCTAAAAACCCTGTTGACTTAGGCTCAAGGTGTACTGTTTTTATGAATTCTAAAATAAAACAAGCACAAAAAGAGGGTTATACAGTAGGAGATATATCTAGTGGACTTTCTTATTCTGTAATTAAAAACGCCTTGCAAAAAGTTATGAAAATTAGAGATTTTAATACACTTGGTGACAAAATAGTTGTACAAGGTGGTACTTTTTATAATGATGCAGTTTTAAGAGCATTTGAAAAAATTGTTGGTAAAACTGTTATAAGGCCAGATATTGCAGGTCTAATGGGAGCATATGGAATGGCTTTAATTGCCAAAGAGCAATATGAAACAAACTTAGATATGGAATATTCTTCCTCAATATTAAAAGATGATGAATTAGATAATTTAGACATAAAAGTTACACACACAAGGTGTAATGGATGTGAAAACCATTGTAAATTAACAATTAGCACGTTTGGTAATGGAAAACGCTATATATCTGGTAACCGTTGTGAAAAAGGTGCAGGTATTTCGAATTCTGGAAAAACAAAATTACCTAATTTAGTTAAATATAAATTTGAAAGAATTTTTGACTATAAGCCTTTAGAAGAACAATATGCTACGCGTGGAACTATTGGTATCCCTAGGGTTTTAAATATGTACGAAGATTATCCATTCTGGTTTACATTTTTTACTAATCTAGGGTTTAGAGTAATTATATCTGAAAAAACCACAAGGCAAACTTATGAAAAAGGTATGGAATCAATGCCATCTGAATCTGTATGTTACCCTGCAAAACTTGCACATGGTCATATTGAAAACTTAATAGAAAAAGGAGTAAAAACGATTTTTTACCCTTGTATGCCATTTTCAAGAAAAGAACAACAAGAAGCGGATAACCATTACAATTGCCCTATTGTAATTTCTTATTCAGAAGTAATAAAAAACAATGTAGAAAACCTAAAAAGAGAAAAAATAAAATTTATAAACCCATTTTTACCTTTTGACACACCAAACCTAGTAAAAAAAGTTTTAGAATTAGATGAGTTTAAAGAATACAAATTTACAAAACAAGAGCTAATAGATGCAAGCCAAAAAGCAGAAATTGAATATAAAAAATGTAAACAAGATATTCAAAATAGAGGTCTAGAAACTGTACGTTATTTAGAAGAACATCATCTAAAAGGAATTGTGTTAGCAGGTAGACCTTACCATATAGACCCAGAAATAAACCATGGTATAGATACATTAATTACCTCTCTTGGTTTAGCAGTTCTAACCGAAGACAGTATCTCAAACAATATTCAAGTAAAACGCCCAATAAGAGTAGTAGACCAATGGATGTTCCATTCAAGACTTTATGCAGCAGCAGACTTTGTTGGTCATCATGAAAATTTAGAGCTAGTACAACTTAACTCTTTTGGCTGCGGAGTTGATGCAGTTACTACTGACCAAGTTGAAGAAATTTTAAAAAGCTTTGGTAAAATGTATACATTAATTAAAATTGACGAAGTAAATAATTTAGGTGCTATGAAAATACGTATTCGTTCACTTTTAGCCAGTATGAAAAAAAGAGAAACGGAAAAATTAGATGGAAATTATGGAATCGATAAAAAATTGTTTACAAAAAATATGAGAAAAGACTATACAGTATTAATTCCTATGATGATGCCTATCCATTTCGAGCTTTTAGAACCTGCTGTAAATTCTTGTGGGTATAATATGCATTTGCTTAGAGAATGTACACCTAAAACAGTAGAAACTGGTTTAAAATATGTAAATAATGATGCATGTTACCCATCAATTTTAGTTACAGGGCAAATGATAGAAGCTCTAGAATCTGGAGAATATGATGTAAATAAAACAGCATTAATTATGTCACAAACAGGTGGTGGATGTAGAGCAACAAATTACATTGGCTTTATCCGTAAGGCTTTAAGAGATGCAGGTTTTTCTCAAGTTCCAGTAATTTCGCTAAATATTGTTGGAATGGAAAAAATGTCTGGATTTAAACTTACACCTAAAATGTTAGAAAAAATGTTAAAAGCAGTTATTTTAGGTGACTTACTACAAAAAATGCTATATAGAAATAGACCATATGAAAAGAAAAAAGGTATGTCTCAAATGCTATTTAACCAATGGATGGAAAAATCTAAAGATATTGTATCTATTGGAAATAATAAAGATTTTAAAAATGCAATTTATAGTATTGTAGATGAATTTGAAAAAGTAGAGTTAGATGAAACAATAAAAAAACCAAAAGTTGGAATTGTTGGAGAAGTACTAATTAAGTACCACCCATTTGGAAATAACTTTGTTGCAAACCTTTTAGAAAAAGAAGGTGCAGAGGTTGTTCTACCAGACTTTATGGGATTTGTAAAATTTATGTTAACACATAAAATAACCTTTAATTCACTTTTAAATACAAATAAAATGTCTAGCACAATAAGTAAAATAGGTCTAAAATTAATAAATATTTTAGAAAAAGACTTAAAAATTGCTCTTTCTCAATCTAAAAAGAATTATTTACCATTAGGCGATATTTGGCACTTAGAATCTAAAGTTAAAGATATATTATCAATTGGTAACCAAACAGGTGAAGGATGGTTTTTAACAGCAGAAATGGTAGAATACATAGAAAATGGTATACCAAATATAGTATGTGTACAACCATTTGCGTGTCTTCCAAACCACGTTGTTGGTAAAGGAGTTATAAAAACAATTAGAGAAAAATACCCAGATGCAAATATAACTCCAGTAGATTATGACCCTGGAGCTAGTGAAACAAACCAAGCAAATAGAATTAAATTGCTTATGGCAGTTGCTAAAGATAATTTGAAGTAAAAATTTTCAATTGGGGACTGGTTCTTGTTGGTGACATTGGTGCCGGTTCTTGTTGGTGACATTGGTGCCGGTTC
>CAMVKF010000010.1 GCA_947168035.1 uncultured Clostridia bacterium
AGATTATATTAATTTATTAGATGATGTCCCCGGTGATGACCAAGATTCAAATCTTGAATGGGTTGTAATAAAAGGAGAATATGTCATATATGTTGGACAAATAAACAAAGATGGAAAAAGAGAAGGAAAAGGATTATTAATAAATCCTACGAATATCTTTGCTGGGGAATTTAAAAATGATTTACCAAATGGTAAAGGTTATTCATTTAATGGTAATAAAGAAAAATTATATTATTATATATATGTAAATGGAAAAAGAAAAGGGAATAAAGTAACAGCAGAAGAAGAAGCAGCAATGAAAGCAGAAGAAGAGAGACTAAGAAAAGAAGGGAGATATAGTATTGAAAAAGATATCAGTAGTCATTCCAATGTACCAAGAAGAAGATGTTGTAACAGAATGTTATAAAAGAATAACAAATATATTAAAAAATTTAAAAAGTTATGAATATGAATTAATATTTATAAATGATGGTAGTAAAGATAATACATTACAATTGTTAGAAAATATAGCAAAAGAAGATAAAAAAACTAAAATAATATCATTTACAAGAAATTTTGGACACCAAGCAGCTGTAGTTGCAGGACTAAAGAAGGTTACAGGAGAATGTGGCATTATAATAGATGCAGATATGCAAGATCCACCTGAATTAATACCTAAAATGATAGAACTTTGGGAAAAAGGATACGAAATAATATATGGAAAAAGAAAAAAGAGAAAAGGTGAGACGTGGTTTAAAATATTTACAGCAAAAGCTTTTTACAAAGCAATAAATGTTTTGTCAGATGTAAAAATTCCTATGGATACAGGAGATTTTAGATTAGTTGATAGAAAAACTATAGATGCTATAAATTCAATGCCAGAACATAATAAATTTTTAAGAGGATTATGGAGTTGGACAGGTTACAAACAAATTCCTATTGAATATGAAAGAGATAAAAGGTTTGCTGGTAAAACAAAATATCCATTAAGAAAAATGCTTAGGTTAGCATCTGATGGAATTATTAGCTTTTCAATTAAACCACTCAAAATGGTTGGAGCTTTAGGTATATGTTCAATAATATTATCATTTATTATTTTAATATATGCAATTTTTTCATATATATTTAAATTAAATAACCTTGTAACAGGGTGGGCATCAATAATGGTAGCAATAACTTTTTTTGCAGGGGTACAACTGTTATCACTATGGATTATTTCTGAATATATAGGAAGAATTTATGATGAAAGCAAAGCAAGACCAGAGTATATTATAGATAAAACAATAAATATAGATTAGTAAATATTTCAAAATAAAAAAATTGTAAAAAAAAGAAGGAAAAAAATTTTTTTTGAAGAATAATAATATTAGTACATAAATTTTTAAAAATATGTATATATTACTTAAAGAAAGAGGTGCTTTAAATGCAAATAACAGACGTACATTTAAGAAAGGTTAATTCAGAAAACAGAATGAAAGCTGTTGCTTCTGTAACATTCGATAATGAATTTGTAGTTCATGACATCAAAGTTATAGAAAGCCAAAATGGATTATTCATTGCTATGCCTAGCAAAAAAATACCAACAGGAGAATTTAAAGATATAGCTCATCCAATTAATCCTGAAACAAGGGAAAAAATTCAAAATGCTATATTAGAAAAATATAATGCTCCAGAAGCTGAAGCTACAGAAGAATCAGCTGAATAATAATTAATATATAAAATAGCAAGTAATATCTTGCTATTTTTTTTAATTTAAGGTAAAATAGTTGAGTAGGTGCGGATTTATTCGCCCACAAAAAAGGAGAATAGAAGGTTGAAAAATAATTACAATTTTGACGGCGTTAAATTATATTTAAAACGCGGTTACATACACCACGTATGCGCCCTTGCCTTTTAAATATAATTTGCCTTGTCAAAATTTAATTCTTTTCCAACCAATTTGTGCCTTGAGGAAGGAATGATTGTAAAAATGAAAAACAAAATAACAAGATTTTTAGCATATAATAAAAAAGTTTCAGTAATATGTATAGATTCTACTGCTTTAGTAGAAGAAATAAGAAAAATACATGATTTAACTCCAACTACAACTGCTGTTTTAGGTAGAGTTGCAACAGTTTGTACATTAATGAGCTTTACAGATTTAAAAGATTTAACAGATAACCTAACAGTTCAAATAAAAGGAAATGGACCAATAGGTACTATAATTGCAATATGTGAGTTAGAAAATATAAAAAAAGCAGAAATAAAAATATGTGCAGATAACCCACATATTGAGTTACCACTAAAACCAAGTGGAAAAATAGATGTATCAGGTGCTGTAGGTGAAAGTGGATTTTTAAATATTATAAGAGAAAATGAATTAACAAAGGGAAAATATAATGGTGTTAGCCCAATAGTTTCAGGTGAAATAGCAGAAGACTTTACAGAGTATTTTGCAAAATCTAAACAACAACCAACAGTTTTAGCATTAGGAGTTTTAGTAGACAGAAATGGTGTAAAAAAAGCAGGTGGATATATAATTAGTTTAATGCCAGATGCTAAGACACAAGAAATAGAAAAAATTGAAAATGCAATAAATAATTGCAAACCAATTTCAGAACTTTTAAATCAAGGATTAAGTTTAGAAGAAATTGCAAAACAGGTAACTGGAGATGAAAATATAGAAATAATCGAAGAAGATTTAGATGTTTGCTATAAATGTAATTGTAATAAGGACAAAATAGAAAGAGGAATAATATCTTTAGGAAAAGAAGAAATTCAAAAAATAATAGATGAAGATGAAAAGATAGAAGCTATATGCCATTTCTGCCATAAAAAATATGTGCTAAACAAAGAGGAATTAGAAATATTAAAGAAAAAATCGAAATAGAAGTAGGAGGTCTAATTTCCAACTTTATAATTCAAATTATAAGGGGAGAAAAAAGTGATAATAGATATTGTTGAAAAAATTTGTTTAAAAATATTAGAAAAAATAGGATTAAAAAAATTAGCCGAAATATACAGAAAACACCAAGAAGGAATGAGGTATTTGGTTTTTGGAGCATTATCTACAGTAATTAATATTGTAGTTTTTGCAATATGTTCAAAAACAGCTAATTTATCAACTGCAATAAGCAATACAATTGCTTGGATAGTAGCAGTACTTTTTGCATATATTACAAATAAAATATATGTGTTTAATTCTAAAACAACAAAAATAAAAGAATTAGCAAAAGAAATAATATCTTTTTTTAGTGCAAGAATTGTAACTCTTGTATTAGAAACAGCATTTTTATGGGTTGTAATAGACAAGCTTGGATTTAATGAAATATTAATGAAAATTATCTCAAATATTATAGTAATTATTTTAAACTTTATTTTTAGCAAAATATTTATATTTAAAAAGGAAAAATAATACTGTTCGCTTGAAATTGGTTAAAAAATGTAGTATAGTATTTTACATAGGAAATAAGTTAAGCAGATGTGTGTGTTGCCTTCGACCTTGATTTCAACTCAAGAGTTAGGAGGTGAGGCTATATGATAGAAATAATATTATTCTTTATAATAGGATTTATGGTTTCAATAGCAATTAATTTAGCCTTGCTATGTATTATATACATACAGTGGATAAATAATCAGATAAAATAAAAACACTACACATTTGCTTGGCAGAGCGATGTGTAGTTTTTCTTTATAATTTAGGCAACCACATTTCTGTGATTACTTATTTCCTATATGTATTATATACAATTTTTTTTTATTTGTCAAATTTATTTTATGGAGGAAAAAATGTCAAATTGGTTTAATAAAACAATAGAAGAAGTATCTAAAGAATTAGGTACAGATATAGAAAAAGGTTTAACGCAAGAGCAAATTAACAAAAAATTAGCAGAATTTGGGTTAAATGAGTTAAAAGCTAAAAAGAATAAATCTTTATTTGTAAAATTTTTAGAACAATTTAAAGATTTTATGATAATTATTTTAATTTTAGCTGCAATTATTTCAGGAGCAATTTCAATTGCTCAAGGTGAGGCTATTACTGATTCGATAATTATTTTGGTAGTTGTTATTGCAAATGCAATAATTGGAGTAGCACAAGAAGCTAAAGCAGAAAAGTCACTAGAAGCTTTGCAAAAATTAAGTGGACACGAGGCAAAAGTCTTAAGAAATGGAGCAATACTTATAGTACCTGCTACAGATTTAGTTCCTGGAGATATTGTTATTTTAGATACAGGAGATTATATACCTGCAGATTTAAGAATAATAGAAGCGGTCAACCTAAAAGTTCAAGAAGCATCACTAACAGGGGAATCAGTTCCAGTAGAAAAGAATACAGAAAAAATAGAAGCAGAAGAAGTTCCAATTGGGGATAGAGTAAATATGCTATTTTCTTCTAGTTTAATTACTTATGGTAGAGGAAAAGGAATTGTTGTAGAAACAGGAATGAAAACTGAAGTTGGAAAAATTGCTGATATGTTATCGGGAGAAGAAGAAAAAACAACACCACTTCAAGAAAAACTAAATAATTTAGGAAAAATTTTAGGAATAGTTGCACTTCTTATATGTGGTTTAATTTTTGCTGTAGGTTTAGTAGAAGGAAAGCCAGCAATTTCTATGTTTATGACAGCAGTAAGCTTAGCAGTAGCTGCAATTCCAGAGGGACTAGCTGCAGTTTCGACAATTGTTTTGGCAATAGGTGTTCAAAAAATGGTAAATAAAAATGCAATAGTTAAAAATTTGCCATCAGTTGAAACACTAGGTTCAGCAACAGTAATATGTTCAGATAAAACAGGAACTTTGACTAAAAACCAAATGACAGTACAAAAAATGTTTGTAAATAACACAGTTTATAACTTAGAAAATATAGATGATATATTAAAATATGAAAATGCAAACCAAGAAATAAAGCTTTTAGTATATAATGGAATGTTATGTAATGATACAAAAATAGCAGAAGATGGGAGTTTAACAGGTGATCCAACAGAAACAGCATTAGTAGATATTGCATTTAAAATGGGATTTGGAAAAAATGTATTCCAAAATATGCCAAGAGTAGATGAAATACCATTTGATTCTGAAAGAAAGTTAATGACAACTGTCCACAAAGTAAATGATAAATATATAGTATTTACTAAAGGTGGAATTGATGAGTTACTAACAATTTGTAAGTCATATGTGGAAAACAATATTTGTAAAGATGATTTAAACACTTTTAAATCTAGAATAAATGAAGTAAATAATTTAATGGCAACAGATGCATTAAGGGTTTTAGGATTTAGCTATAAAGAAATGGACCATATGCCATCTAAAGATGAATTAGAAAAAGATTTAATATTTGTTGGAATGTATGGAATGATAGATCCGCCAAGAGATGAGGCAAAAGTTGCTGTGGAAAAATGTAAATCTGCTGGAATAAAAGTTGTAATGATTACAGGAGACCATAAAACAACAGCTACAGCTATAGCTAAAAGCTTAGGAATACTAGAAAACGAAAGTGAAGCAATAACAGGTACAGAATTAGATAAAATTTCAGATGAAGATTTAAAACAAAATATTAGAAATTACTCAGTATATGCCAGAGTTGCACCAGAACATAAAGTTAGAATTGTAAAAGCTTGGCAATCACAAGGAGAAATAGTTGCAATGACAGGTGATGGTGTAAATGATAGCCCAGCTTTAAAGCAAGCAGATATTGGTTGTAGTATGGGAATAGTTGGAACAGATGTTGCAAAAGAAGCAGCAGATGTTATATTAACAGATGACAATTTTGCAACTGTAGTTGCAAGTGTAGAAGAGGGAAGAAGAATTTATGATAATATATTAAAAGTTATACAATTCTTACTTTCATCAAATATTGGAGAAATAGTAGTTCTATTTTTAGCAACAATTGGAACAACACTTTTTGCAAAATGGTTTGGAATAACAGATATTTCTCATTTAGAAATCTTGCTTCCAATACACATTTTATGGATAAACTTAGTTACAGATTCACTTCCAGCCCTAGCTTTAGCATTTGACCCAGCAAATGATAATATTATGGATAGACCACCACTTAAACCAAGTAAAGGTGTATTTACAAAGTCTATGACGTATAGAATAATTTACCAAGGAATAATGATAGGTTTATTAACATTAGTAGCATTTATGCTAGGTTTAGCAACAACAACTGTTCCAATAGAAGGATTAACACTTGATGAATCAAAAATAAAAATAGGTCAAGAAATGGCATTTATTGTTTTAGCACTTTCAGAATTAGTACATGTATTTAATATAAGAGATAACACAAAATCAATATTCAAAACAAAAATATTTAATAACAATAAGCTAATACTTGCAATACTTGCTTCTGCAGGATTAATGTTTATGGTACTTATTGTACCATATTTAAGAAGCTTATTTGGTTTTCCAATTTTACCTTTAAACAATATATTAGAAATAATCTGTCTAATCTTTACACCAATATTAGTTGTTGAATTATTCAAATTATTGAAAATAAATGGAAAATAAAAAACAAAAAACCGGATAAAATAAATTTATGGAGGAAAAGAAAAAATGATTTTAGAAGCCATAAAATTTATATTTTATTCGGTTTTAATTGTTTTAATTTCAAAATATATATTGGTAGTTTATTTAAGAAAATTAGCCGAAAATTTAAATTTAAGTGCAAAAACATCAGGAAACATTGCAGGTACAGCAACTTCAGTGCCAGAACTTTTAACAATTACCACCTCAAGCATAAGAGGGTTAACAGGTGCAAGTATATTTAATATATTAAGCTCAAATATTATAAATTTAATTCAATATTTAGCAACAATAGTTTTAAATAAAAACACATCTAAACTAAAAAACCATGCAATAAAAATTGATATGGTTCTTGTTGGTTTTACAATTATAATACCAATAATATTTTTAAGGTTAAAAATTGAAATGGATATTTTCACAGTACCATTATTTGTAATTTGTTATGCTTTATTTTCATACCTAAATAACAGTGTTCATAAAATATATTTGAATTTTGAAGAAGATACAAAACAAAATATTAACCAAAAGACCAATAAATTAAAGACTTTAAGATATATTGCAATTTTAGTTCTAACAGCGTTTATTTTATATTTTATAGGAAATCTTTTAGGAAATACCTTAGAAAAACTTTGCTATTTGTTTAATGTGCCAGAATTTATAGTCGGAATAATATTAGGTTTTATAACAAGTATTCCAGAACTTATAACATTTTTTGAATCACAAAAATACAATAAAAAATTAGAAAATGAAATGATAGGTGTAATTGAGGCAACAAATAATTTACTTACATCTAATATAATGAATCTATTTGTAATACAAACAATTGGAATTTTACTTGTGAAACAATAGCTTTTTTTGTTAATACTATTGATAAAATGTGGATTTTGTGGTTTAATATGTATTGTAGTAATAGGAGATGAAAAAATAAAATGGAAAAAAATATGATGGCAAATATTATAAAACATTTTAAATTAGTAACAAAACATAGATGGGTAGTTTTTAAATTAAGCTGCAGAGTTGGTATACCATTTAGAGGACTTATGCATGATTTATCAAAATACACATTAGAAGAGTTTTGGGAGAGTGCAAAATATTATAATGGAAAGGCTACACCAATTTTTTCATGTAAGCAAGATAAAGGTTATTCAAATTCTTGGCTTCATCATAAAGGAAGAAATAAACATCACGATACTTATTGGGTAGACCTTTCAGCACCACAAATTGCACCAGTTATTCCATATAAGTATTTAGTAGAAATGATGTGTGATAAATTATCAGCAAGTATTACATATAATGGAAAAGATTGGACAAATGCATCTGAATATAATTATTGGAAAGTCGAAAAAGAAAAGCCTTTTACAATAATAAATCCAAAGTGTGAACACTTTTTAACAGAAGTTTTTACACAAGTTAAAGACTATGGTATTGATAAAACATTAAATAAAAAAAATATAAAAAATTTATATAAAAAATATTGTATAGATGACAAAACAGAGTACAAATATGAATTCCATGGAGAATGGAAGAAAGTTGACTGTTTAAAATAATCTATAAAACCGTATAGGTCTACGTATTTTAGGGCGACCTAGAAAGGAAAAAAGTATGAAAGAAGAAAAAATAGCCACAAGACAAGCATATGGAGAAACTTTAGCAGAATTAGGAGAAAAGTATAATAATATTGTTGTATTAGATGCAGATTTGGCAGAAGCTACAAAAACAAAGATATTTGCTAAAAAATTTCCTGAAAGATTCTTTGATTTAGGAATTGCAGAAGCAAATATGTTTTCAACAGCTGCAGGAATGGCAACATGCGGAAAAGTGCCATTTGCTAGTACATTTGCAATGTTCGGAGCAGGAAGAAGTTATGACCAAATAAGAAATACTATTTGTTATCCAAATTTAAATGTAAAAATATGTTGCACACATGCTGGAATAACAGTTGGAGAAGATGGTGCAACACACCAAATGTTAGAAGATTTAAGCCTGATGAGAGGATTGCCAAATATGGTAGTTTTAAGCCCATCAGATAGCATACAAACAAAATGGGCAATAGAAGAAGCATATAAAATAAGAGGACCAGTATATGTTAGATTATCTCGTTTAGCAACGCCAGTTATATATGAAGATAATCAAAAATTTGAATTAGGAAAAATGGTACAAATAGGTGATGGAACAGATGCTACAATTTTCGCAACTGGAGATGTAGTTCAAGAAGCTATAAAAGCAAAAGAAGAATTAGAAAAACAAGGAATAAATATTAGAGTAATAGATGTTCACACAATAAAACCAATAGATGAAGAAATGATAATAAAATGTGCTAAACAAACAAAAAGATTAATTTCAATTGAAGACCACAGTATAATAGGAGGTCTAGGTACTGCAATCTCAGAAGTATTAGCAGAAAAATACCCATGTAAATTAGAAAGAATGGGAATAAAAGACGAATTTGGAAAATCAGGAAAAGCAGAAGAGCTTTTAAAGTATTATAAACTAGATTCAGAGTCAATCGTAAATAAAATAAAGGAAGGTAAGATATAAATTGCAATTCACAGCTTTTAAGTTTTTCTAGTCCTGCAACGGTCAAAACTTTTTATTTTAGTACTCGGGTCTTCCCACTGATTTTGTAACAATGCTAACGCATTTAACAAAATTCAGCGGTCCCCCCGAGACCCTCGTTTAAAATAAAAAGTATCGACCTGCGCGGACTTCTGACAATTTTAGCTGTGAATTGCAATGTAATAAATTATATCGTAAAATAATATGTATAAAACAATATTAAAACCTACAACATATGAATTAACAGAAAAAAAATCAAAATTTATAACACATCTATATTATGTTCAAAATAAAGCGGATAGCGAAAAGTTTATAAAAGAAATAAAAAAGAAATATTATGATGCAAGACATAATTGTTATGCATATAGAATTTTAGAAGAAAAAGAAATTTATGAAAAATCTTGCGATGATGGCGAACCATCTGGAACAGCAGGAGATCCAATGTTAACCATATTACAACAAAATGGTTTGGTAAATGTTTTAGCTATAGTTACAAGATATTTTGGTGGTATATTATTAGGAACAGGTGGATTAGTTAGAAGTTATTCTAATTCTGTAATTAATGCAATAAATAGTGCTGAAATATCCAATATTCAAAGAGGAACACTCTATAATGTAAAAATAGATTATGAGAATTTTAGAAAGCTAGAATACTATACTAAAATAAATAATATAAAAATAAGCGAAATAAACTACCAAGAAAATATAACCTGTAATTTAGAAGTAGTAGATTTATTTAAAAATCAATTTATAGAAGACATTCAAAATGAAAAGATAAATATAAAAAATATAACTACTATGCAAGAAAATATAAATATAATAATTTAATTGAGATGGGTAATTACCCGCAAAAGAAAGAGGAGTTTGTATGGGATTTTTTGATAAATTAAAATTTGGATTAAGTAAAACAAAAGATTCAATAGGTTCAAAATTGAATAATGTAATAAGTAATTTTAGAAAAGTAGATGAAGAGTTTTTAGAGGAATTAGAAGAAATTTTAATAATGTCAGACTTAGGAATAGAAACTTCACAAAAAATAGTCAACAATCTTAGAAAAAGGATAAAATTAAATAATATAAAAGATCAAGAAGATGTAAAACAAGCTCTAAGAGAAGAAATTAAATCTATATTTGATGAATTAGATAGTTCACTAAAATTAGACACAAAACCATCTGTAATACTAGTTGTTGGCGTAAATGGAGTAGGAAAAACTACCTCAATTGGAAAAATTGCAAACAAACTAAAATCACAAGGCAAAAAAGTAGTTATTGCAGCAGCAGATACATTTAGAGCAGCAGCTGTAGAACAATTAGAAGTATGGGCTAAAAGATCAGGAGCTGAAATAGTAAAAAAAGAAGAGGGGCATGACCCAGCTTCTGTAGTATATGATGCAATAAAGAAAACAAAAGAAATAGGTGCAGATGTTTTAATAGTAGATACAGCAGGTAGACTTCACAACAAAAAATACCTAATGGATGAGCTAAGTAAAATAAAAAAAGTAATAAATAAGGAAACACAAGGATTATCACAAGAAATTTTACTTGTAATAGATAGCTCAACAGGGCAAAATGCAATACAGCAAGTAAAAGCTTTTAAACAAGAAACAGATGTAACAGGATTAATTTTAACAAAACTAGATGGGACAAGTAAAGGTGGAGTTGTTTGTGCAATAGCGGGAGAAAATAAAATTCCAGTAAAATTTATCGGAGTTGGAGAACAAATAGACGATATGGAAATATTTAATAGCGAAGACTTCGCCAAAGCAATAATATAGATTAATAATAAGTGCAACACTATACTTACGAATTCATTTAATATATTTTATTGTTACTATTCGCAGCAAGTGATTACTTGAAGTCCGCGCCAGTGATTAATATATAAATATTTTAAGAAAAATCGAATGTGATTGGAGCAATTGAGCAAGTTCTTAATGAATTTTATGGAAAGAGTTCAAGCTTGCCTTGGAAGGGTGCCATAAAAGGCATTTAGAAATTGCTCAGTTGCGAATTGAGCCGAGGTTTTTCGAAAAATATTTATATATTAATCACGTAGGCAGGACTAGTAAAACTTAAAAGCTGTGAATAGTAAATTTGATTTAAAAAATTGCAAAGTAATTTAAGGAAAGGAAGCAAAATGAAGAAGAATAATTTATTTACAATTCGAAGAATATTAGTAACAATATTTTTAATAATATTTATGCTCTTTACATACATAAATTTTAGAGGAAGTTACTTAGAATATAAAGAATTGGGCGAAAACTACTTACAAACATTTTTGACAAAACAAAAATACCAATACTTAGTAATGTTCACAAACTTTATACTTGTTTTTCTTATAATGTATTTTTCAGGAAGAAGAATAAAAAAAGGATTAAAAGCCTTTTTTGAAGAAGCTGGAAAAACAATGCCAAGATTACCAAATAAATCTATTGCATTAGTTGTTTCAGCAATAGAAAGTATATATGTTGGAATAAAATTCACCCCAAATATTATATTGTTAATTAGTAATACAAGTTTTGGAGAAGTAGACCCAATATTTAATTTAGATGTATCATTTTATATGTTTGTTGAACCAATAATAAAGATGTTATGTACATATACTATTTTTATATTTATTGCAATAATAGTATATTCATTCTTATATTATATTATAGTATTTAATAAATGTCTTGATGAAATAGACAGAAAAACATTAAAAAATAGTCCATTAATGAAAACAATATATAGAAACATAAGAGCAATAGCAATAGTTTTAGCTATATATATATTAGTATGCTCAATGGATATTGTTTTTGATAATTTTTTAACAACTGATAATAATATAAGATTAGCAGGTGCAGGAATAGTAGACAGTACTGTTAAATATTGGGGATACAATATTTTAGGAATACTAATATTAATATCAGTATTTAGAGCAATAAAATATTTCAAAAAAGGAGAGCAGTCTGGCATACTTAAAAGTATAGCTATAATTCCTATATATTTATGTTTACTATTTGTTGTAATGATTTTATTTGATTTTATAATTGTTCACCCAAATGAATTTGATAAAGAAAAAATTTATATAGAAAAAAATATATCTTCAACTAAAAAAGCTTATGGCATAGATTGTGAAAATGAAAATTTAGAATATACTGGAACAATTACAGTTGACGAAGTTAAAAGCAACCAAGAAGTAATTGATAATACAGTAATAGTAGACAAGCAAATAGTATTGCAAAGTTTAGAAGAAACACAAAAAAAGGCAGGGTACTATACATATAAAACAGCAGGACTTGCAAACTATCGAATAAATGGAGCAAATAATTTAGTATATGTAGCTCCTAGAGAAATAATAAATAATAAAAGAACATTTAATAGTAAAACCTTTGAATATACACATGGTTATGGTGTGATTTTTGTTAATAGCACAGAATATGAAGAAAACGGAAAAATAAAATATTTCCAGAATGACATAAAAGGAGAAAACGAAGAAATAAAAATTAAGACTCCACAAATTTACTATGGATTAGAAACAAATGGACCAGTTATAACAAATGCAAAAGGAAAAAGAGAATTTGACTATGCAGATGGCGAAAAAGAATATGAAACAAATTATAATGGAGAAAGTGGACTTTCTTTAAACTTTATAGATAGATTAATTTTAGGCTTAAAAGAAAAAAATATAAATTTAGCAATAACAAGCTCTTTTTCACAAAATAGTAAAGTTCTAATAAATAGAAATATAAAAGCAAGAGCACATATGGCGCTTCCGGATGTTTTGTATGATGAAAATCTATATACTGTAATAGATGCAGAAGGCAATATTAATTGGGTAATAGATGCATACACAGTTTCAAGTAACTACCCATATTCAACATACACTACAATTCAATATGGAGGACAAAGAAGAGATATAAATTATATAAGAAATTCTATAAAAGTTATAATAAATAGTTATACAGGAGAAATGAAATTTTACATAACAGACAGAACAGACCCTATAGCTATGGCATATAGAAAAGTATACCCTGAATTATTCCAAGATTTAGATGAGAGTATTCCAGATTCAATACAAGAAAAATTCATTTATCCAGAATTTTTATACAAAGTACAAGCAACAATGCTTGAAGAATACCATAATACAAAAGCAGATGTATTATATAGAAGTGATGATACTTGGGAAAGAGCAACATACAAAAATACAGGAACTAACAGCAAAAATGTAAATACATTAAATGCCTATTATACAACAGTTAAAAAAGATAATGAAACTACTATTGGCTTAGTTCAAATGTATACACCTAAAAATAAACAAAATATTACTTCATATCTAGTAGGAACAGTAGAAAATGGAGAAAACAAATTAATGCTAAATACACTTTCTTCGGATTCACCAATACTTGGACCAAGTTTACTAGATACACAAATTTCTCAAGATGAAAATATAAAAAAACAAATAGAGAGTTTAACAGTTACAGGTGCAAAAATTACTAAAAAAATGATAATTGTACCTATTGAGAACACATTGTTATATATTGAGCCAGTTTACCAAACATTAGTAAATGAAGATAATATACCAACTTTAAAAAAAGTAATTGTTGCTTCAGGAAATAAAGTAGCAATAGGCGATACCTTAAGTTTAGCAGTAGAAAATTTAATATCTCAATATGCTGGAAACATCAGTACTCAAACAGAAGAAGATGTAAATTCACTAATAGATTTAATTTTAAAGGCAAATAATAACTTAACAGATTCATTAAAAGGAAATAACTGGGAACTAATGGGTACAGATATTAGAAGATTACAAGAATTAATAACAAATTTAGAAAAACAAGTAAAAGAGCAAAAAGAAGAAAAAAACTTAAATGAAAAAGAAAAACAAAACGAGAATGTAACTGAAAATGTAACAGAAAATGTATAAAAAATTCCTCAGCAACGCTGAGGAATTTTTTTGTATAAAGGCAAAAACTTACGCAAAAAGCGGAGTGTACGAGCTGTACATGAGCATTTTTAAGTAAGTTTTTAACGTAGCCAAAATTGTAATTATTTTTCAAACTAATTAAAGTTCTTTTAGGAATTTCTTATATCCCTCAAGTCCATCATAATCCAAAAAACGATTCAAATTTTTTTCGGAAATTCCAGTATATGTAGAAATTTCGCTTAAAGATTTTAATTCAACTCCATTTTCTTCAACATATTTTTTAAAAGTAGAAAGCTCAAAATTATCTTGATCAGAACATTTTGAACACACATATCCAGTATTTGCATAAAAAGCACCACAACGAGAGCATCTAGTTAATTCCATAATAATTCCTCCTAAAATTCAAATTATTGTTATTATTTTATCATATTTAAAAATAAAAAGAAATAGTTTTGAAAAATATTATTGAAATTTTGGTAAATATGTAGTAAAATAAGGAACGAAAGATAAGCAAAATGGTTTTTGGCTTTAAGAAAGGAATGAACTTTTTTATGATAGAGCAATTATTTTTTATTACATTATCAATAACATTTTTTGGGCTGATTTTTTATAAAATTATCAAAAAAAATGACACCGAATATATAGTTATATTAATATTAGAAGCAATAGGAATAATAATAGATGGGGTATGTTTAATATTAAATCACAAGCTAAGTATATTTACAAAAATATTAACTTATATAGTATCTATAGTGATTCCATTAATAATTATTGTTTTAGAATATAAAAAAATAGATGTAATTCAAGCAATAAAATTAATGCAGGTTAAGTTTTATATTAAAACAGGAAATAATAAAAAGGCAAAGGAAATATTGTTAAATATAATAGGCAAAAACAAGAATAATTATAATGCACATAAAATGCTTGCAGAAATTTACGAAAAAGAAGGCGGAATTAGAAAAGCAATAGATGAGTATGTAATTTGCATAGATATAAACAAAAAAGATTATGATTCTTACTTCAAAATTGCATTATTATTGGAAGAACTAGATAAAAAAGATGAATCAATTGAAATTTTATATAGTTTATTAGATAAAAAGCAAGATTATCTTCCAGCTTCAATAAAATTAGGAGATTTATTAACAGAGCAAGCAAGATATAAAGAAGCGGTGACTGCACTTACTGAAGCATTAAAATATAACCCTTTGTCATTTGATATAAACTATGAACTAGGAATTGTATATACAATGCTAAATGACTTTAAAAGTGCAAAAGAATATTACGAAAAAGCTGCTGAAATAAACAAATTAATATATAATGCTAAATATAGTTTAGCTCAAATTGCTTTACTATATAAAGATATAGATCAAGCAGAAAAATTATTTGAAGAAGCCTTAGAAGATGACGATTTATCAGCAGATTCTTATTTTGAACTTTCTAAAATAAAATTAATGAAAGGCAATAAAGAACAAGCTATAAAATATGCAAATATTGCAATGGATTTAAATGCTAGAAGAATTGCAAAAAGGATTAAAAAAGAACCATTGTTTATACCAATAATGACTAAAATTGCAATTCCATTTAATTTAGAAACAGAAGAAATAAAACAAATGAAATTAACAGCTATGGAAATGCTTGCAAAAGACCACCTAGAAGAAACCTCGGACATTACAACAAACAAGGGTTACATAAGTTTTGAAGAAGAAAAAGATGAAAAAACACAAGAAAATCAAAAAGAAAAAGAATAGTTCGATTTTTTCAATTGGGGACGGTCCTTTTTGGTAATTTTTATGTAAACAATAAATGAGATTTACCAAAAAGGACCGTCCCCAGTTGAAAAAATGGTTCCAAATGAATTTGAAAAAATTAGCAAAAATTATTGACATTTAGCAAAATTCGTTGTATACTATTTAAGTATGAATTTTAGCGTTGAAGCTGAATGTGGCTACACCTTAGAATTTTCTAAGGCTGGAGGGAACTTCAGTGGAGTATGTTGTGGCTTAGACCACGGCGGTAAGAAAAAGCACTTATCCCAAAAATTTTCATGCGATTTTGGGATTTTAGTATTTCTACATACAAAACACCAGGGTGCATTATAACTTGCCAAGCTAAAAATACAAAAAATAAATTTAAGGAGGGAAAATAGCAATGGCAAATAACGTTGTTACTAGTGAGAAAATTATAATAAAGGTAAAAGCTTATGAACCAGGAATTTTAGATCAGTCTGCTTTAAAGATAGTAGAAACAGCTAAAAAAACAGGTGCAAAAGTTTCAGGACCTATTCCACTACCAACAAAAAAAGAAGTTGTAACAGTTATACGTTCTCCACATAAACACAAAGACTCAAGAGAACAATTCGAAATGAGAACACATAAAAGAGTTATATACATTCTTTACCCAACACAAAAAACTGTTGATTCATTAATGAAGTTAGAATTACCAGCAGGTGTTGATATTGAAATAAAATTATAATTTCTAAAAATTAGAAGTTAAATGTTAAGTTAAACATATTAACATTATGTACTTGTAAGCAGTACTAAAAAGTTTACAAAAAAATCAAAACCAATGCTGAATAAACAAATAAAGTAATAAACAAAAAAGGATTATAAACGAGTATTACAAGGCAAAATTCGATGAAAAAGCGGAGCGTACTTTTTGTACGTGAGCATTTTGAAGAGAATTTTAACGCAGTAAGACGAAGTTTAGAATGCTTTTTGAAATTCAGCCAATAGGAGGAGAAAGAAAGAAAATGAAAAAAGGAATAATAGGAAAAAAAGTTGGAATGACACAAATATTTGATGAAAAAGGAAATGTTATTCCAGTTACAGTAATTGAAGCTGGACCATGTGTAGTTGCACAAGTAAAAACAACTGAAACAGATGGGTACCAAGCAATTCAATTAGGATTTGGAGAAATCAAATCAAAACATATAAACAAACCAGAAGCAGGTCATTTTGCTAAATCTAAATTAGAAAACAAAAAACATTTAAGAGAATTTAGATTAGACGATATTTCAAACTTTAAAGTTGGAGATGAAGTTAAAGCAGACATTTTTGCAACTGGTGAAAAAGTAGATATTCAAGGAATCTCAAAAGGAAAAGGATTCCAAGGTGTTATAAAAAGACATGGTCAACATAGAGGACCTATGGGACATGGTTCTATGTACCACAGAAGACCAGGTTCAATGGGAGCTTGTGCAACACCAAGTAGAGTATTTAAAGGAAAGAAACTTCCAGGACATATGGGAAGAGTTACAGTTACAATTCAAAATTTAGATGTAGTTTGTGTTGATATGGACAAAAATGTTATATTAGTTAAAGGAAGTGTACCAGGAGCTAAAGGTGCAATTCTAAAAATAAAATCAGCTGTAAAGGCTACAAATTAAGAAAGGAGGAAGAATAAATGCCAAAAATAGACGTATATGATATAAATGGTAAAAAGGTTAGCAATATTGAACTAAATGAAAAAGTATTTGGAATTGAACCAAATGAAGCAATAGTTCACAGTGTATTAATTAATTATTTAGCTAACCAAAGACAAGGTACTCAAAGTACAAAAACAAGAGCAGAAGTACGTGGTGGTGGAAGAAAGCCATGGAGACAAAAAGGAACTGGACGTGCAAGACAAGGTTCAATAAGAGCACCACAATGGATAAAAGGTGGTATTGCATTAGGACCAAAACCTCGTTCATACAAATATTCAGTAAATAAAAAAGAAAAGAGATTAGCAATTAGATCAGTGCTAAGTTCAAAAGTATTAGAAAATCAATTAACAGTAGTAGATAAATTAGAATTACCAGAAATTAAAACTAAATCTATGGTTAAAGCTATGAATGATTTAAAACTAGAAGGAAAAACATTATTTGTTTTACCAGAAAAGAATTTAAATGTTCAAGCTTCAACAAAAAATATTCAAAATGCAAAAGCAATTCTTGCAAATACAATAAATGTATATGATTTATTAAAATATACAAATTTAGTTTTAACTCTAGATACTGTTAAAAAATTAGAGGAGGTGTATGCTTCATGCTAGCAGAAGAAATAATTATAGCACCAGTAGTTACTGAAAAAAGTAATGATGGTTTACAAGAAGGAAAATATACCTTTAAAGTAAATAAAAAGGCAACTAAAATAGAAATAAAAAATGCAGTTGAAAAATTATTTGATGTTAAAGTATTAAAAGTTAATACAATTAATGTTAGAGGAAAGAAAAAAAGAGTTAGATACCAAATTGGTAAAACACCAGATTGGAAAAAAGCAATTGTTACAATAGATATGAACCCTGAAACAAAAACATACCTAGCTAAAGGTGGAAAAGAAGTAAAAGGAACTAAGAAATTCAAAGACACAATCGAAGACTTCACAGGAGTGTAGAATTAAAAATGTTTAGGTTGTAATTAAATTATAGCCTAAAGAATAGGAGGAATGAATTATGGCATTAGAAAATTTAAGAGTTGAACGAGATGTGGCTAAAAGTGATAAATATGCTGTAGATATTGAATATCTTACAATACTTAAAAGATGGGCAAGAAGTTTAGGAATACAGAATTATATTGATTTGATAGAAGATGAAATGGCTACAAGAACAAGTGTTATAAAAAATGCTAGGGATTGGGGTTCTGTTTCACAAGATCTTAAAAAAGTAAGTGAAAAAGAACCTACAGGAGATGAACTATACGAATATTTACCACCATCATATCAAAAATCAAATCCAGATGGGTGGAAATTACTAGAAGAATTTAAAGGAAAGCCTGTAAATGAAAAGTATAAAATTTTATCTGACACTAACACCTGGGGATTGCCAGAAGGCACAGAGATAAGTGAGCCTTTGTTTGAAGCATTCAAATTACTTAATGCTATAGTAACAAAACAAGAAAAGAGAGAACAAGGACCTAAAAGATAAAACATTACAAAGACAAATAATAAAAAATATCTAGAAAAAACTAGGAAAACAAATTTTAACTGCCAAGGCGGAGCAGGAAAATATCCGTTAAAATAATAAAATTAATGAGAATCAATCAAAAACGAGCAAAAGCAAGGCAAAATCGTTTTTTGAAAAAAATTCTTATAGTAAATTAATAGAAGCTTTCATAAAAAACAAATATTGCAAGGCAAAATTTTATGAAAACACCGGAGTGTACATAAAGTACATGAGGATGTTTGAATAAAATTTTAACGTAGCAAGATTTGGAATTTTATGGAAGCAAGAAAGGAAAGGAAATAAAATGGCAATAAAAAGATACAAAGCCTACACCCCATCAAGAAGAAATATGACATCACTAGATTATTCTGCTGAAATTACCAAAAAGACACCTGAAAAATCTTTACTAGCTGTAAAGAAGGAAAAAGCAGGAAGAAATAGTTATGGTAGAATAACAGTACGTCATCAAGGTGGTGGAAACAGACAAAAATATAGAATAATTGATTTTAAACGTCAAAAAGACGATATGGAAGCAACAGTTTTGGGAATTGAGTATGATCCAAACAGAAGTGCAAACATAGCTTTAATCCAATATCAAGATGGAGAAAAAGCATATATATTAGCACCACAAGGTTTAACAGATGGAGATAAAGTAATATCTGGAAAATCAGCAGATATAAAACCAGGAAATTGTATGGAAATTAATTCAATTCCAGTTGGTACTTTAATCCACAATATAGAATTAAACCCAGGTCAAGGTGGAAAATTAGTAAAAGCTGCAGGACAAAGTGCACAACTTATGGCAAAAGAAGGAAAATATGCACATGTAAGACTTCCTTCTGGAGAAATGAGATTAGTTTTAGCTAATTGTAGAGCAACAATTGGTGTAATAGGAAATGCAGACCACGGAAATGTTAAAATAGGAAAAGCAGGAAGAAAAAGACATATGGGATGGAGACCAGAAGTTAGAGGTTCTGTTATGAACCCAGTAGATCACCCACATGGTGGTGGTGAAGGTAGAGCTCCAATTGGTCACGCTGGACCATTAACACCTTGGGGTAAACCAGCTTTAGGATATAAAACAAGAAATAAAAAGAAACAATCAAATAAATTTATAGTAAAAAGGAGGGGTAAATAATCATGGCAAAAACTGAAAAAGAGAAAAAAGTGCCAGCTCAAAATGTTGTTAAAGAAAGAAAGGCACCATTTGTTGCTCCAGAATTAATGAAAAGAATTGAAGCAATGAATGCAGAAAACAAAAAAGAAGTTGTTAAAACATGGTCAAGAGCCTCAACAATATATCCACAAATGGTAGGACATACAATAGCTGTTCATGATGGAAGAAAACATGTTCCAGTTTATATTTCAGAAGAAATGATAGGACATAAATTAGGTGAATTTGCTCCTACTAGAACTTTTAAGGGACATAGTGGAGAAAAAACAACCAAAAAATAGGCTCGCGCAATAATGGTCATCTTGCGTTGTTGAAATTATTTTAAAACGCGGTCACATACAAAACGTATGCTTCCTTGCCTTTTAAAATAATTTCGCCTAGCAATAACCATTCTTACACGAACAAGAAATAATAAAACAAATGGAATTGATAGAATTATTAATTCAGAAAGGAAGTAAAATGGAAGAAGAAGTTAAAACAGCTAGTGCAACTCTTAAGTATGCAAGAATATCTCCTAGAAAGGTTAAAATTGTTGCAGATTTAATAAGAGGAAAAGATGTTGATGAAGCTTTATCAATTGTAAAATTTACACCAAAAGCATCATCTACTATTATAGAAAAATTATTAAAATCAGCAATAGCAAATGCTGAAAACAACCATGATATGAAACATAATAATTTATATATTTCTGAAATCTATGCAAACCAAGGTCCTACTTTAAAAAGAATTAGACCTGCTGCAAAAGGTTCAGCAGTAAGAATCAGAAAAAGAACAAGTCATATAACTATTGTTTTAAGTGAAAAAGAAAATTAAACATGTAAAAGAATAAAAAGGAGGTAATTAAGACTTATGGGACAAAAAGTACATCCAACAGGTGCTAGATTAGGAATAATCAAAGACTGGAGCTCTAAATGGTATGCAGAAGGAACTCATTTTGCAGATTATTTAGTTGAAGACCAAAAAATACGTAAGTTTTTAAAGAAAAAAGTACATGATGCTGGAATTGCAAATATAGAAATTGAAAGAACAGCAAAATTTGTAAAAATAAATGTTCATACAGCAAAACCTGGAATTTTAATTGGAAAAGGTGGTACAGGTGCTGAAAATTTAAGAGCAGATATAAAAAAATTAATAGGAAAAGATGTAAATTTAAATGTAGTTGAAGTAAAAAATTCAAGTTTAGATGCAACACTTGTTGCAGAAGATATTGCTTCACAATTAGAAAGAAGAATTTCATTCAGACGTGCTATGAAACAATGTA
>CAMVKF010000011.1 GCA_947168035.1 uncultured Clostridia bacterium
CTTGATAATTCTCTTATTTCTATTTTTTTATTATTATTTTATTAATTTTTTATCAAATAAATTTTTAAAAATCAATTCATCAACAGGCGAAATTTTTATACCTGAATGTTTATAATCTAGCCATTTCATTTCTTGTATTTCAGAATTTGGCTCTAACTTTCCTTCAAATTCAGCTGTATAACAGGTCATTTTTACTAAAATACCTTCTGCCTTTCCATGAGCTTGTGCCTCAAAAGTACCATAATATTTTATAGTTTCTTTTTTTATATCAATAGTTAATTCCTCTTTACATTCTCTAATTAAGGTTTCTTCATCAGTTTCGTTTCCTTCTCTTTTTCCACCTGGAATATAATATGTATCTTTTCCTTTAGATAATGTGCTTAGTATTTTCCCATCTTTTAAATAAATAAATGCTATTTTATCAATTTCTTTCATTTTTACAAACTCTCCTTTAATAAATTTTGTATTACATCACTATAATTTTTAAAATAATATGTTGCTTTTTTCTTTATTTCATCACGTTCTAAATCTGAATATTTGTCATACATTGCTACAACTTCTATTCCTGCATTATTAGCAGCTTCCACTCCTATAAGAGAATCTTCAAATATTAAACATTGTTCTTTTTCAATTTTTAATTCATTTAATAATTTAAAATATATCTCTGGATTGGGTTTTATCTCTTTTGCATCTTCTCTTGTATATATTATTGAAAAATAATCCTTCAAGTTTGCTTTATTTATAAGGTTTGCATTTTCACTTAAATATATTTCCATATTCTTCTTTCTTGTTGTACTAGCAATTACAAGGGTATATTTTTTCTCTTTTAAAATTTCCAGTAATTTAGGAACATCCTTCTTATAATCTATTTCATTCTTCAAATAATTTTGAGCAATATCGTACCTTTTCTTTAAAGTTTCTTCTCCAGTTAAATTACTTCCATATTTTGAATTTAAAAATTGACAATACCAAATATATGGATTTTCTAATGTACTATATTCTCTTAATTTATCATCTCTTTGTTGTTGAATTTCATCTTCATTTAGCTCTCCTACATATCCCAATTCTTTTATTAATTCAACATCAACTTTGTTCCATATACCAATTGAATCAATTAGTGTTCCATCCATATCAAATATTATTACTTTTTTCCCTTTAAACATAATTTAGTTGCTCCTTTCATTTTTTATTTTCATATATTTTGTAATCACATTATATATTTCCTCCAAATATTTCTGGTTTTCCTCCAATGAATTGTATTTTTCCATCAGTTCTTATCTTTCTTCGTACTCTATTCTGCGTTGAAATTCATATTTAGCATACTCACAATTGTGTAAACCTAATTTTAAAACATCTCCATTAGTTGGAATGCCATTAAAATAGCAATTTACAGCAATGCTTATTCCACCATGAGCTACTAATAAAATATTTTTTTTAGGTTGTTTAGTAGCTTGTCTATCTAAAAATTCATAAACTCTTTTAAAAAAATCTTTAATATTCTCAGCACTTTGATATCCATTATTGCAATGATAATTCCAAAATGCAGGAAGGTTGAATTTAGCAACTTCCATCCCCTCAAATTCACCATAATCTATCTCAGATATACTATCGTCATATATGATAGGAATGTTTCTATCTCCATTTATTATTTCTGCCGTCTGTCTCGCTCTTATTAAAGGTGAACAAATTATTAAATCAATTGGTTCATTGGATAATTTTTTAGCAACTTCCTTAGCTTGTTCAATTCCTGTTTCGTTTAATGCAATATCCGATTTTCCTTGAATTTTACGTTTTAGGTTCCAATCAGTTTGACTATGTCTCGTTATTAGTAAACTCATTTTTCATTTTCCTTTTTTCACTTATTTCTTCAACTTTTACTGCAAAAAGTATATCATAGTTTTTCAAAAAAATAAATAGCACTAATATAATATTTTAATTTTACATAGTGCTATTTTAACAACTATTTTTATATTCATTTTAAAAGAATGTAATTTGTTCGCAATTTGTGTTTTCTTTTTTATATGCTTTTATAATTTCATTCATTTTATATAATATACCATACTTATTGCATTCATCAGTAAATACCTTGTATATGTTCTTATAATTTGGAACTAGGCAATTATATTTATCTCCGTAATTTTTAATGTATTTATCCTTCAATCCTGGAAAAAATTCATCTAATTTATCAAAATAATATGCCCTTTGATTTTCTCTCAATGTCATTCCCATATAAGTATGAATAAATTTAGCTTCATATTTACTTGCGAGGCTTACTAATTTCTTTATATCCTCTTCTTTATCTGTAATAAATGGTAAAACTGGATTCATCATAATCCCTGCAAATATTCCATTATCATTTA
This sequence comes from uncultured Clostridia bacterium, assembly GCA_947168035.1. Taxonomy (GTDB): domain Bacteria; phylum Bacillota; class Clostridia; order TANB77; family CAG-508; genus CAG-269. The sequence continues at coordinate 2,361 of CAMVKF010000011.1, forward strand.
ATGTCTTTATTGCTTCTAATCTTTTAGAAGATACACATACATTTGGCTCAATTATTTTTGATAATTTGTCATCTGGAGTAGTTATAGTAAATTTAATTATGACACTATTTTTTGAGTTTATTTCTTTTAATAAATCTATATCTCTCAATATTAAATCACTTTTTGTATCAATAGAAACGCCAAAATTATATTTTGATATTAGTTGTAATGCCCCTCTTGTTTGTTTGTATTTTATTTCCATTGGATTATATGTATCAGACATAGCACCAATACCAACAACGCCTTTTATTCTTTTTTTGCACAATTCATTTTCCAATATGTTTAGCATATTTTCTTTGCCTTTTACTATATCAAAGTTTTCTATATGGTAGCAATCACTTCTACTATCACAATAAATACATCCATGTGAACAGCCTCTATATAAATTCATATTGTAATCTACGCCATACCATTCATTACCATTTTTTACTCTTGTTAGTATAGTTTTAGCCTTTACAAATTCCATTGTTTTCTCCCATTATTTTGAATTACTGCATTTTCTTGATTTTGATTTGGCACTTTTAGTTCAACTGTTGTTCCTACTTCCTCTGTAACACTTCCAAAAAGTAGTATAAATTATATATCTTTCTTTATAATAATATGTTTTTTATATTCCAATTTAGGTCTAAACTCCTTTTATAAGATATCTTTCATATATATATTAGCATTTTTTTAATTTGGTTGCAAATTTTATAAAAAAAGCTATACTAATGGATAAAAAGACAAAAACATCACTTTGTTAAAATTTTTTAAATTTCATTGTAAAATAATAAAATACATGATATAATTTTTTTACAAAACTATGGGAGGTAAGATTATGGAAGAAAAAAATGCTATAAAAATACATTTATCTACAGTATTTTTAATTTTATCTTTAATAATAATTATTATAATGGGTTTTTTTATGTATAAAATTTACACCTACAAGAAAAATGCAGATGAAAAAGTCGAAACTTTAAACAGTGAAGTTACTAGATTACAGAGTACAATTAATAGCATTCAATCAACAATAAATGCTACTAATACTTCAAATAATACAGCTATACTAACAGATATAAATAATAAGCAAAATAATATAGAAAATAATACACCTATCCAAAAGAATAACAGCAAAAATATTATAATGTATGGAGGTACAAATATAGCAGATTTTAAACCAGGTATACATTATTTTGCCTATGAAGAAGCAAGATATGAAGACTATTATAATACAACTTATGATATATATCAAAGTGGAAAAAAAATAGGTGAAACAAGAGGAACAGTAAAAAAAGAATATGATGAGATAATTGGTACAACAAATTATTACATTGACTATGAAAATTCTGACATTGCAAAAGAAGGAATTTTTGTTTCTTGTAATTATAATGTAGTACCTAGACAATATGAAAATGTAACTGAAATACCAAGTATAATTGAGACTGAATTTCATAATTGTGATAGCATAAAAATGCAAGCTATTGATTTAGACGGAGATAGTAAAAAGGAATATGTAGTAGCTTATTCAAATAAATATGAAAATACAGCAGGAGTTTATTTATATGATTCAAATTATGAAAAAATTTCGATGTTAGCAATACAAAATAGTTATAGTGAATACTTATCAGATTTTAACTATATAAATTTTATGGATATTGATAATGATAATAATATGGAAATTATAATTAGTATTCCAGTAGCCTCTTCATATTTTAGATTTGGTATATATAAATATGAAAATAATGCAGTAACAGGGCAAATAGATACTTTTGGAATTGGTGGGTAGTATGTTTTAATTGCTAAAATGAATTATAGTTATTGTGAGTCAAATATAATAAAAGCCCAAAATTAAAGCTTATAAACGACTTTAATTTTGGCTTTTATTTTTAATTTACTACTTCATAATAAACGGTCTTTGGATATTTCTTCCAATCTATTAATATTTTTATCTAAGAAATGCATAGCTTCTTTTTTTGCTATAGTATAAATAATTTATGAATTTTAGCTGTGTCACTAAAAACATTTCAAATCATTTATAACTTTTCTAAACATTTCTCTCCAATCTTCAAAGGTTAATGTATTTAGCACCTCTTCAAAATCACACCATTTAGCATTTTCAATTTCGCTTTCTTGAATAACTAATTTTTCGTTTTTAGGTTTTGCAATATACAATACTGTTGTCTTGTCTATTTCATTTTTTATATTATAGTTTAGTGTGTATCTCTTTTCTACATCTATGTCAACATCTAACCCTACTTCTTCTTTTACTTCTCTTAATGCTGTTTCTATCTCTGTTTCTCCATTTTCCATGTGTCCTTTAGGAAATCCCCAGAAATTTCTATTTTTTTCATACACTAATAAAACTTTTCCGTTTTTTATAATAATACAACCACAACTTTTTTCTTTTCTTAATTCCATATAATTCTCCTATTAATCAATGTTTCTAAAAATAAACATTCCATTCTAATTGCCTCTTTTGGATTATGTTTTTAGGGACACCTACCAAAAGCATTTTTCAAATTCATTTTTTCTATCTTTAAAAAAATCATAAAAGTATCTTACATTTTCAAGTTCACTCCATTTTTGAACCTTATAATCTTTTGTATCTAAATTATATATTTTACCATTTAAAATTCCTAACATAAATGGTGAATGTGTTGCAATAATAAACTGAACTCCTAAATATCTTGACATTTTATTTATTTCTTCTGCAAGTTTTACTTGATTTTGTGGAGATAATGAAACTTCTGGTTCATCTAATAGATATAGGCTGTCAGCTTCTATATTATCTTCTAATATTTGCATTGTTGTTTCTCCATTAGAATATCTATCTTGTGAGAATTCAAATCTTGCAAATTGCTTTCCACCTTCTTTAGTATTTAAAAAGTCTTTTGCATTTTTCAAGCCTCGTTCTCTAGCTAAATTGCTTTCTATACTTTCTTGTAAAACTGCACTTTGCTCAATTTTCCTTATCTCATATAATATTTCTTCACTCTTTATATATCTACTTTTTTCTGGTATTTTGATTATTTTTCTTCCACTTTCATTTTCTCCCAGCTCATATGTACATTTTTGTGCAAAATCTTCAAAATATGGAACTGTTCCAATAACTTCTGGGCTATTTCTTTCTTTACCTTTTAAATTTAGTTTATGTGCAATAATATTTAATATTGTAGACTTTCCTGAGCCATTGTTACCATATAATATTGTTGTATTTTAAAAAACAAATACATTTGGTTCTTTATTTTTTAATACACAATATGGATATATATTATCATTAGATATTTTTTTATCATATAATTTAAATGTTTTAAGATATATTATTGTGACCACCTCTGCTTAATAAAAATATAACAATAATTTACTATTTTGTTCCTTAATTTACCCATATTTTCTTGTGAAATTCTTTTTTATACCATTTATTCAATTGCCTTCTATTTTTGAAAACTAATAATTTGCTTTTATCAGCTTTTTCAATACACGATATAACCTTATAATACTTATTCTATGGATATTTTCCAACATATTATTTCTCCATTCTTAAGATTTCTGAACCAATTTCAACTATTGTCTAGAGTATTTTAAACCTTACATAGTACTGTTAGTTCATGCAAATATGTATTTATATTTTTTTCAAAATACTATTTCTCCTTCTCTCCTAAATCTTCTGAAAACCTTAATAAGTATCCATCAGGATCTTGTACTAAAAATTCTTTGTTACCTAGTAATTTGTTATCTTGTCTATACCAATTTTCTTCAATTTCAAATGCTATTTTATAATTATTCTCTTTTAAAGCATTATATATTTTTTCAACATTATCTACTTCTAATTGAAAATTTATACCATTTCCAAAAGGATATGAAAGTGGAGCAACATCCCATTTATCGTTATCAGTAATCTCCTGTATCATAAATTGAATTTCACCTAAAGATAGAAATATAAATTTGTTCTCAGGTCTTTCATATTCTATCTTAAACCCTAGTATTTTATAAAAATTCAAACTTTTTTCTAAATTTGTTACGCTTAATTCTGGTATTATTTTATTAAAGTACATTTCAACCTCCTTGTATCTTTATCTTTTATATTTTACATTATTTTTGTTTTTAAATTCTATTAATGCTTTTGAAATTTGATCTGGGCATGATGTATTTTTCATATTGCATTTTATTCCAGATAATTTGGTTATAATATCTTGAACTTTCATTCCCTTTACCAATTGCGCTATTCCTTTTAAATTTCCATCACATCCATTTATTACTTTCAAATCTCTTACAATATCGTTTTCATCTATTTCTAAAATTATTTCTCTTGAACATACACCTTGTGGCCTATATCTATATTCCATATTTTTTTCCTTCCTTTCTAATATTTTTGTTTATTCAAAAAGTTTTAATCTTTAGTAGCTTTTGTTATTAAAATCATATTTTTATCTTCATCATATACACCAAATTCATATCTAAAGTCTGCTTTTCTAAAGTCTAAAAATATATTTCTGTTATCCTTCTTTAATTTTTCATAAATTTCTTTAATTTTGTCTACTTCATCATAGCGAAATTTATATAAATTTGTTGATTGTGTGTATTCTTTAAAACCTTCTATATCTTTTTTTGCATATTCGTAAGTTACAAGCATTATTATTGTATTTCCGTTTTTTAATTGCATCCAAGAGACTGGCTCATATTCTGTATATTCTATTTCAAATCCTAAATATTTTGTATAAAATGATGCCGCTTTGTATATATCACTTACTACAAATTCAATTACAATTTCCATTTTGAATTTCCCCCTTTAAAATTTTCTATCTAAAAATGATTTTTTCAAAAATTTTAATACTAGTTATTTCGTTGATATAACTTATTCTAGCTATTATTTCTATTGTTTTCTACTTTCTTATAACATATTTATTAATTCTCTTAATTCATTAATAACCATGGTTGGCTTATAGTAATCGTTTAATTTCTCGTTATTTTTATTAAACCAACAACTATCAAAATAGCATTTACCTGCAAACTCAACATCTGACTTTAATGAATCTCCTATCATTAAATATTCCTGAGTATTATAATTGTTTAATGTTTTTTCTATTCCTTCAAAAAACTCTTTGCTAGGTTTCATATACCCAAACATATCAGCTGACAGAATCTCATTTACGAAATTCAAACATTTTATTTTCAATAATTTATCTCTAGTTGCAATTTGGGGTCCATTTGTTGCAATTATTATATAGTAACCTTTGCTAAATAAATATTCTAATGTTTCATATGCTCCATCAATTGCAATTACATTTTCTTTCAAGGCATTCATATATATACTATTCAAATTAATTGCTTCTTCTAAAGAAACTTCATTTTTATAATATTGTAATACTCTCTGAGACCTAACCCAATCTAAAAATGCATTACTTTTTTTACCTGTTTCATTTTTCAAGTTTTCTGGTAATTCAATTAATCCATCTTGCCAATCTTTCCAAAATTGCTTGTCTAATTCATACCATCTTTTAAAACTATTTTCATTATACTTTTCATTTTTAACTTCAATCATCTTGGTAAAAGCATATCTAACATTCTCTAAATTATCTATTAAAGTATCATCTAAATCAAATATAAGAATTTTATATTTACTCACTTGTTCCACCGCCATTTAAGTTTATATGCTTTTCGGTAACATCTAGTTTGTTCCCATCAAATTCAACAATAAAATATACTCCATCTGGAACACCATCATTATTTATATTTTCTGTCATTGAACCTAGTACATAATAAGATATTCCATCTTCAATAATTTTCTTTGTCCAATGTTGATGACCTGAAAATACAGCTAATACATTTTTATCATTTTTTAGTATCTCTTTTAATTCTTTTCTATTACCTAACAATGCTGTTTCTGGTAAACTTTCAAACCACCAATTTCCCTTCATTTCATCTTCTGCTACTCCAAAATGTATACATATTATTGTTGGTAATGTATTCTTTTCTAAATCTTCTTTTAGCCATTTCATATCATTATCAGAAATAAATTGTGTTTTATATATTCCACCTTCTTCATTTCCTAAATCGTTATTTACAAAAGTGCCTAAAATAACTATATGTAAACCTTGCATGTCAAATGAAAATGTAGAGTGTTCATATCCTAATATTTGTTCCACTTCTGTCCTTGTTGACATTGAACGTAAATCGTGATTTCCAATACATGCATATACGGGAACCTTAATTTTATGAAATTCATTCCAAACATATTTTAAATTTTCTATATCTTTATCGTGGTCATTAAAATCTTCAACAAAATCTCCTAAATATAAAACCACATCTGGCTTAATTTCGTTATTTATTTTACTTGTTATTTGTTCTAACATTGGCTTTGCATACCACATCAATTTTCTTTCAATTCTTGATCCATTATTAACCGGTAATTCAGGTGCATAATGCAGATCTGAAAAAAATACTAATTTACTCATATTTTCTCCTTTTCAATTTTTGATTGCATCCATGATTGATTTATATAAATTAGTTCCTTCATTGTAATCTGCAATTTTACAATAATCAACTATTTTTTCTTTGTTAATTTCATTATATATATCAAGATCATTTTCATTTTGATGTACAAAAACAGTTTTTCCTCCGTTGCCATGTATATATTTCATTGCGTAATAATCTGTAAGTCCATCACCAATATATATTGTTTTATCAGCTCTAGTAGCCGAATTTTCCTGTAATAATTCTAATTTTTTTATTTTCTCTTTTGTACTTAAGTAATAATCTATCCCAATTATTTTTTCATCCTCTAGTTTAAAAGTACAGCCAAACACTTCTTTAAAATATTTTGCATACACACATTTTTCCACAAAATCTTTAACACCAGATGTTAGAATAAAGTGATTAAGTTCTATATCATTTTGTTTTGCCCAGTCATTTATGTTCGAAAAATATTTTTCTAACCCTCTATTGAAAGGTATATTATCAATACCATAGAAAAAATCATTTATTGTAATTTCTAAATTATTGTTATTTAAAACTTTGAAAAAAACTTCGTAGAATGCCTCCATTGTTTCACACTTTTTTTGTTCTTTAATTCTATTTAATTCATTTAAAAATCTTTCATTTGATGTTCCCTTTTCATAATTGCACTTTTCTAAAACTAAATATCTCGGTAAAGCTACCTGTGTAAGTGTCCCATCAAAATCATATACTATATTTACTTTTTTCAATTTTAAACTCCTCCTAGTATAATTCAACTTCTGTTTTAAGAAACACTTTCCAAAAGCATTTTTTTACATTAATAGTATGCTTTTACAATTTTTCATTGATTTTTTCTGTTGCACGATCTATTAGTTTGTCTAAATTCTTGTCTTCCTGTACAGGTACAGTATCAGTTTTTAAAGAATATATATAATCTGTATTTATATCAAATTCAACATTTAAAAATTTAAATAACAAATTGGCCATATCTAATGCATGTTTAGGTTCTCCGTTTCCACCGCCAACTAAAACTAGTATTCCCTTTTTTGTATGAAAGTTATGTTCTATATTTAAAAAGTGACTATTTCTCCATATCATATTTAACCTTGTAATTAAAGAAAAACATGGAGGCGTAACATTGTACATATATACAGGAGATGCCAAAATTAGGATATCATAATCATCATTATATAATTCTTGTGCCTTATCTTTAATAGCGCATCCTTCATTTTTATTACAATATCCACAGTCAATGCAAGGACTAATATTCTCTTTATATAAAATCCATTCATCTATTTCAGCATTAAGCTTTTCTTTTATTTTATTGATAATATAAGCCGTACTTCCATTTTTATGCGGTGAACCATTTAAAATTAAAACTTTCATTTTAAAAATCATCCCTTTCTTAAAGGTACACATAGTTAAGAAAGATTGTTCCTTTCAGACTAATCGTTTTCCTTTTCAAACATTTCTTTTAATTTTATTCCAATTTCATATCCCTTTTTATAAAACTGTTCAATTCCCATATTTAAGTATTCATAGCGATAACACAGCTCCATTGTTATAGGTCCATTATAATTACTTTTTTTCAAATTGCCTACAACATTTTCCCAATTTAATGTGCCATCAAATGGTATTAAATGCAAATCATAACTTTTATCATTATCATGTAAGTGTACTGCAAAAATTCTATTTTTGAATTTATCAAAATCCAAGTCATCATTAAAATGAACATGATAATGACCAGAATCAAAGCATATTCCAACATTTTCATTATTAATATTTTCTATTACATAATCTAAATATCCCTTTATTTTTGTATTTTCAAATGCAACTTTAATGTTTAAAGATTTTGCATAATCAACTATTTCTTGTAATCTTCTTAATCCAATTTCATTATATTTTGGTGCTATACTTTTGCTTGTTAAGTGCATAACAACCATAGAAATGTCATTTGCTTTGCAAATTCTAATATCATTTTTGTATCTTTCAACTAATTTATTACCCTCTTCATTTTCAAGCCATAAATTATTTATATTCTGATACCCCAAATGTGCAAAAATAACTTTTAGGTCTTTTTCTCTAATATATTTGAGTTGTTCTTCTTGCGTTGGATGCCACTCTTTGTTATACCATTGAATAAATACGTTTTTGAATCCTGCGTTTTTTATTGCATTTATTGTTTCTATTACACTAACATCTTTATTATCATTACTTACAACTACTGCAATTTCTCTATCTATCATTTTTCACCTTCTTTATAAATTTTTGTATTTTTATGTCCTTGATTATTCTATTATTTCTCCTGAACCATGAAGTTCATAAATCAATTTTTTCTTATACTATCTATTATATTTCAATTTCAAATCTTCCTCCACATTTTGCACATCTATATTTTCTGGTAAAATTTTTGTGTAATCTATGTCTATAAAATTCTTGTTTACAGCCTTTACATATAATTTTAAATTTATATGTTTTTGTTTCGCTAAATTCTATATTACTTTTTTCAAAATCTTTTTTCTTATTTCCAACTCTTGATATATCATAGCCATAAGTGTTGTTAATAATTTTTGCATATTTCTTAAACTCTCTACCATGATTATTACAATATGGCATACAATGTATTAACTCGTGCATTATCTGCTCCACTTTTCTCTCCTTTGGATGTTTTCTATTTTCTTCCAGCATTATAACATATTTATAAAATTTAGACAACCTATCGACAAATGCAATTATATTCTTCTTCAATTTTTTTTGTTATACAAATTCTTCCAATTTGTAACCATTTATATCGTTTATTTTCACATTTGCATTCAAAACAATAAATTTCTCTTGTAGATAATTCATATACATTGGTACTATACTATCTGAATTTTCTTCATTTGACCATATTCTGTGTTTAAGTTCATCTTGACTTATTTTTCGTTCTGGATTTTTTATAAAAAATTCTATAATATCACATTCGTGTTTGCTTAAATTTAAAGATGTATTATCTTTTGAAAGTTGATAAGTTTCTTTATTAAAAGTCAAATTTCCGATTTTATATTTTACTTTCTTTTCTTCTTCATCTCTTGTTAATGCTCTTATCCTTGCAATTAATTCTTTCTTATTAAATGGTTTTGTAAGGTAATCATTTGCACCAAGCTCTAACCCTTCAACTTTATCATCTACCATACTTTTGGCAGTTAATAATATTATAGGTGTTTTGATATTCATTTTTCTTAATTTCTTTACAACTTCAAATCCATCTATAATAGGCATCATAACATCTAATATTATGCAATCATATAAATTTTGCTCACCTTTATCTAAAGCATCTTTCCCATTATATACAATATCTACATCATAACCATTATATTCAAGCATTTCTCCTACAGCTTCTGCTATTTCCTCTACATCATCTGCAAGTAATATTTTAAGTTTCATTAATATTTCTATCCTTTCCCTAATTATTTATTTATCATATTTCTTATAGCCATCATATTGATATCTGTTGTTGCAATTTGTTCTGCACATTTTTTTAATTCTTCTACTATCAACTTTTGATCTTTAATATTCTTTTTATATTTCATTTGATGTTCTAAACTAGACCAAAAATCCATTGCAATGGTTCGTATTTGTATTTCCAAATATACTCTATGAATTTCTCCTGCTATATGTAATGGAACTTTTATAACTAAATGATAACTTCTATATCCATTTTCTTTTGGATGTTTTATATAATCTTTTTCTTTAATAACTTCAATATCATCATATTGCTTAATCATTTGTACAATATCATATACATCATCAACAAAAGTACATATAATTCTAATTCCAGCAGCATCATATATTTTATTTAGTGCATTTTCTAAATTTACTTCTAAACCTTTTCTTTTTAGCTTTTCTTTCATACTATCTTCTGACTTAATTCTCGTTTTTATATATTCAATTGGATCTCTGGCATCCTTTATTCTCTTATATTTCCTTATAACATCTAACCTCGCTGTTATTTCTGTTATAACTGCTTCTAATTCAACTATTGATTCTCTATAAAAGCCTAGTTCCATTTTCTACCCTCCTTTGTTCTTCATTATTATACCAATATAATTATTGAATATAGATTGAAAATTTTAAAATAATTTATTCTATTAAAAAAACGTAGAATAATTTTCTACGTTTTTTTACTTCTATTTTTTAACTTTTCCATATAAACTCTCTGTTTTTCTACTTCATATATTATTACTTTTTTTATCCACAAATTTATTTAGAATAATTCCATTTATCTCATTATCTAACAAATTTATAAATTCAACTGCATCTTGATATGTTCCAACTATTGAACCATAGTGAATAGGAACTGCAAATTTAGGCTTTATAATATTTATAAGCATGGCCGCTTCCTTTGCTGTCATAGTGTATGTTCCACCAACGGGAACAAATGCAACATCGCACTTAACATTCTTATTTTCTTCGGTAATATCGGTATCACCTGCAATATAATATTTTACATCACTTAATTTTATTATATATCCAACCCAATTATTATTTTTAGAATGAAATTGTTTATTAATATTATATGCGGGAATTGTTTTAAAACTTAAATCTTGTAGATTATATTCTTCCCCTGGTTTAACACATATAATATTATCATGCGGTATATACTTTTCTACACTTTCTTTTATGTCATATGTTACAATTATTTTTGTATCTTTGTTTAACACTTTTTTTATATCTTCTTCTGAATAATGGTCATAATGATTGTGTGTAATAAATATAAAGTCAGCATCATTGCTCTCTTCTAGAACTTTAAATGGATCTATATAAATAATTTTTTCTTTTTTAATTTTTATACAGCTATGATTTATAACTTCAATATTTTCTAACATATGTACTTCTCCCCCTTTTATTTAATGTTAAAATCTATTTTCAATCCAGGCAAGAATTAAATGACTTATTTCGCTTTCCTTATTAAAATAAAAGTGATTTGTATTATTTATAATTTTATATTCAAAATCGTTACAACTTTTTGCCTTTTCTTTTAATAAATCCAGATGTAAATAATTATCCGTCTCTTGTGAACCTGAAAAAGTTAGTATTGGAATATTTATTGTTTCAAATTGATACCAGTTATTTGAATTACCCATAACAGGCAAATTATCCAAGTTAGAATTTTTATTAAACCAATTGTAATATGTTTGAGAACTCATATACATATATTCTTCAACTAAATTGCTAAGAAGCTTTGTTGGATTGCCATTATCAATATTATTTTTTGCCTCTTTTATAAGCTGATTGTAATCTTTTTGGCTTAATAATTGAAGGCCTACCATATCAGGAGCACTAGCGAGTATCATCCCTAAAATATCAGGATTTTTTTTATAATAATAATAAATTAGTTTATTACATCCATAACTATGTCCCATTAGAATAATTTTTTTATATCCCAATTCTTTTGCTTTTTCAATTGCTAAATCAATGTCTAAAACACAGTTTTCAAAAATCTCATACATACAGCCACATCTTATATAAGAACCATCTTTCATTAAAATATCATTTTCTATTGAGTATCCTCTATTATGTGCATACAAAAATCCAATTTCGTGTTCTGACAAAAAATTTCCCAATACAATGGCAAAATAATTATCAATTATTGTTTGACACATGCCGTGAACAAATATTACACAAATATCTTTTTTTTCATTACTATAATGTATAATTGGAAGACGTAAATTATCTTTTGTGTATGCATCATTAATAAATTCTATATTGGCCATCTTTTTATTCTCCTTTTTTCTTTACTATTTTCATCTTATTTTCCTCCAAAAAATCCATCGTTTATCAAATCCGGAATTATTTTTAATGAAAGAGTATGATTGCATTTTATTCCTTTTCTTTTATAATCCGTATTAATCCACAAAGCTTCTTTTATTTCATTTTTTACTGATATATCTTTTCCCTTTAATTTTGTAATATATGTAGTTTGCTTAAAGTCTTCTCCTTGTTCAAAAACAGCTGTATCATAATACACTTTATAAAATGTCATCGTTTCTATTTCTACACCTAACTCCTCCTGTAATTCTCTCTTTAGTGTTTGTTCATCTGTTTCACTTTTTTCCCTCTTACCACCAGGTAAAATACATTCTTTCCTATCATCTGGTGTTTTCTTTCTTAATACTAATAAATTTTTATTAGTATCAAATATTAATGCTGCGATATGGTCAATCATAATAATATTCTCCTATTCATTATTTAATTGTTCTAATTATTTTTAGTTGCTATTAAGATAGTATTCTAAAATTTTTCTATCTCTTAATACTACAAATCTTTTATTGTATACGTCTTCATAATCTGATGGTAGCAATTTATCATAGCAATTAGTAACTAATTGTAATGCTTCTCTTGGCTCAACCCACAACAATTTTGCCCCTTCACTTTTTTCCTTTTCAGTAAGATTTAATGTATGTAAATCCTTTACAACTTTTGCAATAAAAATATTAGAAATTTGTTTTAAGTTTTGCAAACTTCTATATTCTTCTGTTATTCCTAATTGATTTATAATTTCAATTTTCCAACTAACATATAGATTCTCATTTTCTATATATAGCCGCTTCTTTCTAGTAATTATTCCTTATATATTCTATTGCAGGATGACTTCTCATAAAAAATAGTATTTTATTGTCTTTACAATATTTTGTTACTTCTTCAACTATTTCTTTTGCTTCATAGCATTTCCAAATTTTATTATTGTTATCAAAATCCATTGTTTTGTCTATAAAATTAATATTTCTAATATCATTATTTTTACAAACATCATTTATAAGTTTTTGGTCTGCATACCATATTTCTCCCAAAACAGCATCTACATATTTTTTAGATTTTTTTATAATTTCTATGTACTCTTCTGGTTTAATTATCGGTAAAAATGGTCTTGTTGCTAAAATAGTATTTAAACCATTTTCCTTTAATTTTTTTAACATTGTAATTCTATCTAGTGGTGCTGGAATTGGATATGGCTCTAAAAAACTTGCAGAATATAATCTAGATATACTTATACAAGCAATTAGTTTATGATTTTTACTTTTCATGAAATCATTAATCTTTTTTAATTTATTTAAGTTTTCTTCATTAAATATAGTTCTTGTTGTAAAAGTTATATCTACATCAATATTTTCTGATATTCTTTGAATTAATTCAATTGCTTTTTCTGTTCTAGGCGGTGCAAAGCTATCTGTATCTCCTGAAATATATATAATGTCATATTTCTCCCTATTTTTTTCTAAAAAAACCAAAATATCATCTATCTTTAATTTTATGTATTTTTCAAATCCACTTTTTACATAGCAAAATGCACAACTATATGGACAATACTTTTTATCTGTTAATGGTCCTAATGATATCATTGCCCTATTATTACCAATATAAAAAGCATTTTCAATATTTCTCATAATGTTCTCTTATCCTTTCGCATTGCATAAATATCCTTTATTTAGCTCTATTGTATTTCCAGTTATTGCTGATTTTTTTATTGCATCCAAAACCTTCTGATTTTCTATTGCATCTTCTATGGTTGATGCATTTTTAATTAATTCTATATCTTTATTTTCAATTGCAGATAGAATTAAATTTGCATAGTATTTAAAGGACCCTTTAAATATTGAAATTTTATTTTCTTTTTCTTCTTGTGTTACGCCTTCAACTAAAATTTCTTGTTTTTTTCCTATTTTATCTATAAAATACCCTGTTAATTTATTTTCTAAATCATAATGTAATTCACCATTTTCTCCATATATTGAAAATCTAAATTCATTTTTTCCTATAGCACTACAATTAGCAGATAAATTCACAGTAATATTATCTTGTAAACTTAAACAAGAGGTAAAAAATGAACATGCTGTTACATCTTTAGTTGTACCATCATAAAACTTTCTTTCGGGTATCACAACATCCATATTTCCTTTTACTGTTAAAACTTCTTTTTCTAACCAAAATCTTACTAAATCAATCAGATGGCTTCCCATTGCTAATCGTACTCCACCACCTTCTTGGTTTTCTAAACTCCACGTCCATTTCATATCTTTGTTTGAAAATGCAGTGCCTTGCTGATGTATATCTATATAATATACTCTTCCTAGTGTTCCTTTTTCTAGTATTTCTTTAACTTTTAGAAAATATGGATTAAACCTTAATTGATGATTTATTATGTTTATTTTATTACTCTTTTTAATAAGTTTATATAATTCGTTTGCATGTTCTATTTCAAGTGTAGCTGGTTTTTCTAATATCATATGTTTACCCGACTCTATGCAATACTTGGCATATTCAAAATGATATTTGTTTGGTGCAGTAATACATACTAAATCGATATCTTTTAAATCTATTAATTCTTTATAATTTTCACAAGCTATCTTTATTTGATATTTTTTAGCAAATTCTTCTGCTCTTTCCTTTGAGCTTCCACTTATTGCAATAACTCTTACATTCTCCATTTGATTAAATGTATGTAAATATGTCCTTATTCCCACTCCAGTTCCTATTATTCCAATATTTACCAAGAAATTCTTCCCCCTTTTTATCTTACCAAATTACCAATTAAAATCTATTCTCTTGCTAAGTTATCTAAAATTTCAGCATTCTTTAATTTCATTCCTCTTTTCTTAAATCAAATTTATTTATCATTTCCTTAGTTGCAAAACCATTTTTCGATTTTACTTTTTCTAAAAATACAATTCCATCTAAATGATCACATTCATGCTGTATATCTCTTGCAGTAAATCCATTTACCTCTTTTACTATTTTTTCTCCATTTTCATTATAATAAGTTACTTCAATGTTTGTATATCTTTCAACTTTTCCTCTAATAGATGGCACACTTAAGCAACCTTCAAATTCTATATTTGTATTGTCTGATAATTTTTTCCATGTTGGATTTAACATAACTGTTGTTGGCACTTCTTCGCAATCCTTATAAGTGCATTTTTCCTTATCAACTTGAATAATAACTATTCTTTTGTTTATCCCTGCTTGTGGTGCTGCAATTCCAAAGCCATCTGTATAGTTTAATGTTTCTTTTAAATCCTCAATTTCTTCTAGAATTTCATTATTAATATTGTTTATATCTACATCCTCACACTTTATGCCTAAAATTGGATCTCCAACTTCTCTTATTTTTAATACTTTACCAATCATAACTAACTCCTTTTAAGCTTTTATTTTTTTATTTTTTCATCTACTAATTGATAACTTTTCTAAATGTTTAATCTATATAATCTTTCGTTTGGTGAATCACCCCTAAAAGTATTTACTTGCTCAATATAATTCCATCCATATTTTTCATAAAGTCCTACATGTTTAGTATACAAATATAGTTCAGTTAGTCCAATATTTTTAGCATTTTGTTTTACAGTTTTCATTAATTCTCCACATATTCCATTACCTCTATATTTTTCATCAACATATACATTTGCTAACCATGGATATAAGTCTGGTCTACTATATAAATCATCACTCATACAAATTTGATACATTCCAACTGGCATATTATCTAACAATGCAATAAATGTTTGGGGTAGTCTTTTTTCATTACACAATGAATGCTCAAAATATGTTTTTACTTCTTCATAAGTATTATTTTTTTTGATTCCCCACCAATTATAATTCCATTCACATATTTTATTAAAAATTTGATTATCACTATTTTCTAATCTTATTATCTTCATTTAAAATTTTTCCCTTTCATTTAAGAATGAACCTCTCTTAAATTTAATATCTCCTCTTTAACTATATTTAGTGCTTCATTCCTATTTCCAAAAAACTTATTCTCCCTAATTAAATATTCAATTTCTTCTATTTGCATCCATTTTACTTCAGCTACTTCATCTTTTTTTAACTTCATATTATTTATTTCATAATCACATTTTAAAATATAGGTTTCTACAATAAGAGAACCTACCCTGAACTTTGATATAAATTCTAGTTTATTAATATCAACATCTATGTTTAGTTCTTCCTTTACTTCCCTTACAATGGTATGTTTTGAATCTTCTCCTACAATGACAGAACCACCTATCATAGCCCATACATTGGGAAATATTTTTTTATTAGACGATCTTTTTTGAAGTAATATTTTGTTTTTACTATTAATTATCCAAACTTCAGCTCCTAAATGGCAAAAACCTTTTTCAAAAAATTCTTCTTGACTTTTTTCCATAATTTTGCCAGTTTTATTTCCTTCTTTATCTAACACTTCCCATAATTCCATTACTTTCCACCTTATACTAGACTCCTTATTTTTTATCATTTCTCCCTTAGATTTCAAATCTTTAATATATCTCCATCTTCTGGAAAATTTACAAATTCGTTTCTTTCCTCATAGTCTCCTCTATGAATTGCATAAAATTTGCATTCTTTATATTTTTTTGCATACTCTGTAAAATCAGTTAATCCCATATGATTAGCATTTGAAGTTATTTTATTAGCATCTCCAATCAAATAATCTACGTTTCTACATATTTCTTCAAAATTATCACATACAGTTGTATCGCAAGTATAACCAATTTTTTTATTATCTTTCTCAACAATGTAACCATATACAGGTTTAATTTTTCCATGAGTAAGAGCTAATGGTCTTATTTTATACCCATCTATATTCACATCAATGTTTTCTTCTAATTCAATTATCTCAGTTCTTTCTAGTAGTTCTTCTCCATGTTCTGTCATTTTAAAAAAGCCTTTTATTCTTTCTTTTAATCCAATCGGACCAATTAGTTTTATTATATTATTTAGTTCTCCTCTAATATATCTTGTAACAAAAAAATGACCTATATCTGCAAAATGATCTGAATGATAATGGGAAATTAAAATGTATTTTATACTTTTTGTTTCTATATCAAACTTTCCTAATTGTTTAACTGTACCACAACCTATGTCAATTAAAAAGTCATCTATTAAAACACTGGAATTTCCTCTTTTTTTACATCCCATATTTCCTGTTCCAACAAAAGTTATTTTCATACTATCAATCCTTTCTTATATCACCTTATTCACTAACAACTTCTATTTTTTCATTTTTATTGTACCTAGCTTCCCTTTTTAGTAGTTCTAGGAATTCTATACTATTTGCTCCTATATGGCAACCCTCTTCATCTAAAACTTTTCCTCCTGCTTGCTTTATTAAATATAGTCCTGGTACATAATCCCAAGCATTATTTTTTCTGTAAATACTTGCACTTAATCTTCCACAAGCAACCCATGCAAAATTCACCGATGCAGCACCTAATTTGCGATTATGTTTATTAAATTTTCTCATTTTTGCTGTTCCAATTATTCCATTATCTCCTGTAACTGCATATAGACCATTTTTGGTAGATATGTTATTTACTTGTATTTTTTCACCATTTAAAAATGCTCCTGTTTCATCTGCATAATAAAGTTCATTTAGTTTTGGCAAAAAAATTACAGAACAGCAAGTACTCCCATTTTTTATACAAGCAATTTGTATTCCCCAAAGTGGTAATTTATTTGCAAAATTTATTGTTCCGTCAATGGGGTCTATTGTAAAACAATTATCTGTTAATTTGTTATTACTATTATATTCCTCACTAACTATTGAAAAATCTGGATAACTTTTTTTTATTTTTCTAATTATATAATTTTCTATTTCTAAGTCAAAATTTGTAACTAAATCTCCGTCAGTTCCTTTTGCTTTTACTTCAAATTCATCTGTTATAAGCATATTTGCATCTTTTACTAAATTAATTAAAAATTCTGTATCTTTATTCATTTTTAATTCTTTCCTTTTGCTTTTTTTATATATTAAAAATTATATTTTACTTACAATGCTACAATTCTTCTCTATAAACTTTTTGTATATCTTTACATCTAATTGTAATATATTTTAAGCCAAATTCTGTATCTACTAAAATGTGTAGATCATAAGTATTAAATTTCCATCTCTAACTGCAACAAGTATATCACAGAATTTTAAAAAAATAAATAGAACTATATAAAGTATTTTTAACTTTATGTAGTTCTATTTAAATATTCTATATTATTCATAAATGCATATCCTTCTCTTCATATATGTACAGAATATACTCCTTTATATTCATTATTTAAAAATAATTCTACTCTATGAGTTTTAACATTTTCACTTTCATTATTTATTGGTGTTAAAATGTATTCACTATTTGGCTTCATATTTAAAATGGAAATTTTATTATCTCTTTTATTTTTGCCAGGTGTCAACATGTGAAGTGAAAATACATATTTTTCTCCATCTTTTTTTATTTTACCACTAGATATTGTTATTTTATTAGGAATATTTGATAAATTATCAAACAAATACATTTCCAT
>CAMVKF010000012.1 GCA_947168035.1 uncultured Clostridia bacterium
CCGGCACCGATGTCACCACCAAGAACCGGCACCAAATGGGATTTTTCTAACTTCTAAACTCTACTCCAGTAATTAATTTAAATGCTTCTTTATATTTATCTACAGTAACTTTAATCACATCATCAGGAATTGGATTTCCAGATTCTGGATTATAACCTGTAGATTTTATCCAATCTCTAATATATTGTTTATCAAAACTTTTTTGAGATCTTCCAACTTCATAATCATCAGCTGGCCAAAATCTGCTTGAATCTGGTGTTAAGATTTCATCTCCAAGTACTAAATTTCCATTTTCATCAAGACCAAATTCGAATTTTGTATCTGCAATTATTACATTTTTAGTTAAAGCATATTCAGAACATTTTTTATATATTTCAATTGTTTTTGCACGTAGTTTTTCGGCTAAATCTTTTCCAATCATATCACATACTTGTTCAAAAGATATGTTTTCATCATGTCCTTCTTTAGCTTTTGTTGTTGGTGTAAAAATTGGTTCAGGCAATTTTTGAGATTCTTGTAAACCTTCTGGTAACTTAATACCACAAACACTTCCATTTTGTTTGTAGCTTTTCCAACCAGAGCCTGTAATATAACCTCTTACAATGCATTCAATAGGAAGCATTTTTAATTTTTTAACTAACATAGATCTTCCAGAAAATTCTTCTTTTTGAAATTCTTCAGGAAAGTCTTTTAAATCTGTAGAAATTACATGATTTGGAATTATATCTTTTGAAAAATCAAACCAAAACTTTGAAATTTGGTTTAAAACTTTTCCTTTTTCTGGAACCAAACTTGGTAAAATATAGTCAAATGCTGAAATTCTATCAGAAACAACAATTAAAAGTTTGTCTTCATCTACTTCGTAAATTTCACGAACTTTTCCACTACTAATCTTTTTCATTTTTTTCAATCCTTTCTTTTTTATTTCTTTATTTATTTTCTGTCCGCCTTGATTAATATATATTTTATCATTTCGTTTGGTGTCGCAATCTTCCTTATCTCATAATATAAAAATAAATTTTTATATTATGAGATCGCATAGGTTGATTGCTCCAGTCGCCCTTCGCTTACGCTTCGGTTGCTCGCCTTACGCGCTCCATTCTAAAATATATATTAATCAAGGCGGAATGATATAAATTCTAGTGTTTAAAATGGCGCATATGGGTGAATATCATAGTCATTCCATACATATTACATTTATCAATAGAAAGCTGATCTTTTAAAGCTCCGCCAGGTTGAATAATTGCTGTAATACCAGCTTTGTGTGCAGCTTCTACACAATCATCAAAAGGGAAGAAAGCATCAGAAGCAAGAACAGCACCTTTAGTTGCATCTGCACCTATTAATTCACTTGCATGTTCAATACATTGTTTTGTAGACCAAATTCTATTAACTTGTCCAGGTCCAATTCCAACTGTTTGTTTATCTTTTGCCAAAGCAATACCATTTGACTTAACAAATTTAACAACTTTCCAAGCAAACATTAAATCATCTAATTCTTCTTTTGTTGGAGCTCTATTTGTAACAACTTCATAATCATCTAATAACTTAGAATCTATAGTTTGTACAATAATTCCACCATTTATTTTTTTAATATCATAAGAATTTTCAGGTTGTTTAACTCTAATATCAGGTAATAGTAATACTCGAAGATTTTTCTTAAGTTTTAAAATTTCAAGAGCTTTGTCTGAATAAGATGGAGCAACAATAACTTCTAAAAACATTTCAGACATTTCTTTTGCGATAGGTTCGTTAATTTCTTGGTTAGAAACTACAATACCTCCGAATATAGACATATTATCAGCTGAATAAGCTTTTCTCCATGCTTTGTAAATATCTGAACTATCACTACCAACACCACAAGGGTTTCCATGTTTACATGCTACAATTGTAGGTTCATCAAATTCTTTTAATAGTTCAAGTGCACCATTTGTATCATTAATATTATTAAAAGAGAGTTCTTTACCATTTAATTGTTTTGCTGTAACTAGAGAACCTTCACATTTTCCAACTTCCTTGTATAAGCAACCTGTTTGATGTGGGTTTTCACCATATCTCATTTCTTGGACTTTTTCATATGTTAAAGAAAGAGTTTGTGGATATGTATTATCTTTTCTTTCAGATTTTATATAATTAAAAATCATTGAATCATAATTTGCAGTATGTTCAAATACTTTTTGCATTAAGTAAAATTTAGTATCATAAGAAACTTGTTTAGTTAATTTTAACTCTTCTAAAACTTTTGAATAATCATTAGGGTCAGTTATAACTACTACATCTTGATAATTTTTTGCAGCAGATCGAAGCATTGTTGGACCACCAATATCAATGTTTTCAATACATTCTTCACGCAATACATTTTCTTTCATTATTGTTTGTTTAAAAGGATATAAGTTAACTATTACAAAGTCAATTGTATCAATATTTAGTTCTTTTAATTGTTCCATATGTTTTGGATTGTTCCTAATAGCTAGTAATCCAGCATGAACTTTTGGATGTAGTGTTTTTACACGGCCATCTAAACATTCAGGAAATCCAGTTAAAGAGGATATTTCAACTGCATTTACATTTTCTTCTTTTAATTTTTTATAAGTGCCTCCTGTTGAAATAATTTCAATGCCAAGACTTTCAAGTTCTTTTGCAAATTCTACAATACCAGTTTTATCTGATACACTAATTAAAGCTTTCATTTTTTTCATTCCTTTCGGTAAAATTTTATTTTTCAATTTCAACTTCTAATTTCATCAAATTTGATTTATTAAATTTTAATTCATATTGTTTAAATAAGTATCTACACCTAAATTTTGTAATTTTTCATCTTTGGCAATAACAGCTTCTTTTAAAGATGTTTTAAAATTAGATAATTTAGTTTTTAATTCTTCATTTCCAACTGCTAAAATTGAAGTAGCAAGAATTGCTGCATTTTTAGCACCATTAATTGCAACAGTTGCAACTGGAATGCCAGATGGCATTTGAACAATTGAATATAGAGAATCAACTCCACCTAAGGTTTTTGTGTGAATAGGTACACCAATTACTGGAACTGTTGGAACCATAGCTGCAAATACACCTGGAAGGTGAGCAGCACCACCTGCACCAGCAATAATAACTTTTACATTACGTTCTTTTAATTCTTTTGCATACTCTGTTGCTCTTTCTGGTGTACGATGGACAGAAAGAATTTTTACCTCATAAGAAATATTCATTTGCTCTAAAAAGTGAGCACAGTCTTTCATAATTGGTAAATCAGAGTCACTTCCCATAATGATTGAAACATCAACATTTTCTTTCATAAAGACCTCCTTTTAATTTTTATTTTTTATAACACGACTTCCAACTTGCGAAATTACCTCACGTGATAATTTATTTGCAAGATTAAAAGTAATATTAACAAAATCAGTATTTATAGTTTCTGCATATGCATATTGTTGTAAAGTTTTTGAGAAAAATGCATCTCCAGCACCTGAAGAATCTACAATATCTACAATAACTTCTGGCTGTTTATCAATTTTT
Source organism: uncultured Clostridia bacterium (assembly GCA_947168035.1). Classification (GTDB taxonomy): domain Bacteria; phylum Bacillota; class Clostridia; order TANB77; family CAG-508; genus CAG-269. The sequence goes on from CAMVKF010000012.1 coordinate 3,514, forward strand.
TTAAGTTTTCCATTTTCTTTAAATATAAAAGTAGCACCTTTTTTTCCTTTAGTTAATATTAGTAAATCAAAATTAAAAAGATTAAAAAATTCTACTTCATCTTTTACCCCAAATCTTTCAAACAATAGATTTACTACATTATCATTTAATTGTATAAATTTAGACTTTTCTAAAAATAATGTTAAATATTGTTTTGTAAAATGTTCAAAAAAGCGAATATGTCCAAAATCTAAACATAAGGTATAGTTACATTTTAAATTTTGTATAAATTTTAAATTAATTGGTTGAAATTTGTCTAATATAACATATATGTCTTTATTTTCTAATTCTTTAGGTAATTCTATTGGCAAATTATTAGAAAAATTCATTGTATATTCATAAGTTATAGGAGAGTACCAAGAATGCAAAATAGAATTGTCTTGTAACTTACTATTAGGAATGATAACATTCATAACATTTGTTTTTTTATTTTCTGTAATAATATAATCAGTATTAACATTACTCTCGATTAAAGATTTTATAGCAATATTACCCTCATCATCATTACCTTTAGAACCAATTGCATAGCACTTTTCTCCCAACATTGATAAGTTATATAGGTCATTCCAATTACATCCGCCACCATCTTGTTTTAAAAGATGTAAATTATCATCATATATTTTGTCTAAAATAATATCTCCATGTGATATAAAAATTTTTTCTTTTTTCATAAAAAAGCACGCTCCTTTATAGGTTTATTTAGAATACACAAATAAGCAATACGAAGTTATATTTTATCTGAACGAATTATATCATACTAAAATTAAAACTTCAATAAATTTTATACACCTTAGTAACAATTATGAAATTTAAGAATAAAATATGGGGAAGCTTAGCTTATCAATTTTTTTAAGGAGGTTTTATGTACGAAGATTATATGCAAGATTATTATAATCAACCACTAGATGAATTTCAAAATACATATGAGAATTTTAATATGAATACACCATATTGGTATGAGCAAAATAGAAACACATATGATTACAATTATGGTTACCAACCATTTTTTCAAACAAGAGGAATGTCAAATACACAAATAGAAGAATTATACCCAGATGTGTATAAAATTGTTTATCCAGTGGTTAAAAAAACGTGTAATAGAAATAGCAGAATGGCAATTACACAAGATGTAATAGAGAATATGGTTGAAGAGGTATATTCAAATATAGAACAAGGGGGCCAAATAGAATTAAATAGGTCACAAAATAATGAAAAAGGTGAAAATAACAAAGAGGAAAATAGAGGGCAAAGAAGAAATAGCAATTTATTAGATGTAATAAAAATTTTAGTAATAAGAGAGTTAATAGGAGAATTAAGAAGGCCAGGATGTAGGCCAAATATGCCACCACCACCTCCACCACCACATCATGGAAGACCTTATTTATATACAAGACCACCATTTAATAATTGAAAGTAAAAATAAAAATTAAAGGTCAGGCACTTTTGATTTTTTCTAGAATATAATGTTTTAGAGAAAATTGGAGGTGCCATTGATGTTTTCTAGCGTATTTTTAGCAGAATTGCTAAAATTTTTGAGTTCAGCAATTTTTGTTGTTCGGATATATTACAGGAAGTAACTTATTTCCAGAGCCATTATCACCAGAAGAAGAAAAAATAGCAATAGAAAATTTTGCAAAAGGAGATGAAGAGGCTCGAAACCTACTAATTGAGAGAAATTTAAGATTAGTTGTACATGTTTGTAAAAAATATTCAAATACCAATATAGAACAAGATGATTTGCTATCAATAGGAACGGTTGGCTTAATAAAAGGAATAAATAGTTTTAAGCCAGAAAAAAGTTGTAAGCTCTCTACATATGTTTCAAAATGCATAGATAATGAAATTTTAATGTATCTAAGATGGGCAAAAAAATTAAATTCAGAAGTATATTTAAATGAACCAATTGGAAAAGACAAAGATGATAATGTAATTACTTTAGAAGAAGTTTTAGAAAATGATGCAAGAAGTATAGAAGAAGAGGTAGACTTAAAAATGAAAATTAAAAAGATGTACGAAAAAATAAAAGGAGTTTTAAAATTAAGGGAAAAAACAATTATTGAATTAAGGTTTGGGTTAAAAGGCGAAAAACCAAAAACACAAAAAGAAATAGCAAAAATGATGGGGATATCACGTTCTTATGTATCTAGAATAGAAACAAAAGCAATAAATAAATTAGCAGAAGAATTAATTAAATAATGATATTTAAAGTTAGGGATAGTAATAATCTGTATTTTGTGATAAAAATTCCTTCAAAAACCATTGACACAAATAAAAAAAAATGATAGAATATTGCCGTTAAAATGCATAACAAAAACATTTTAACGGTAAATTTATTTTTAGGAGGTGAATTTAAGTGCCAACAATTAACCAATTAGTAAGAAAAGGTAGAAAAACAGGAGTTACAAAATCAACTGCACCAGCTCTTGGGCATGGATACAACTCAAAAAACAAAAGACTTACAAATGCAAGAAGTCCACAAAAAAGAGGTGTTTGTACAGTAGTAAAAACAGTAACACCTAAAAAACCAAACTCAGCTTTAAGAAAAGTTGCCAGAGTACGTTTATCTAATGGATATGAAGTAACATCATATATTCCAGGTATTGGACATAACCTACAAGAACACAGTGTTGTTTTAATTAGAGGAGGAAGAGTAAAAGACCTTCCAGGTGTTAGATACCACATAATTAGAGGAACATTAGATACTGCAGGAGTTAAAGACAGAATGCAGGGACGTTCTAAGTATGGAGCTAAACGTCCTAAAAAATAGACAAAATCGATAAAATCAGGCATCTTGCACATTTTTCGATAAACAATTTAAGTCTCAACGTACAAGGAGTACGCCTCGACTTAAATCATTTATCAAAAATGCACAATATACCTAATTTAATCAATTTTGCAGTACTTTAAAATGAGTTTGCTTTGTTTAAGTACTTTGCAAAAAATACAAAGTATTATAGCAAATAAAAAAATTATTTGGATTTAGAAACGAGTATTACAAGGCAAACGAGAAAAAATTTTTGAGGCAGTACAAAAGTACGGCGAAAAAATTTTTTTGAAGTTTAACAAAGTAAGACGAAGTTTATAAATTCAAAGAATTAAGAGTGCGTATTCTTACTAAATTAAGCGGTACTTAAATTTAGATAGATTAAATGCACTTAGCGGGTAGAAGAAAAATGCTATCCGAGTACCAAAATATCTTATTTAAGGTATTAAATTAAAATTAGTGGCTATAACGTTATGCGAAGCCAAAAAAATAGTGACACAGTAGAAACGAGTATTGCAAGGAAAACAAGTGAGAAATGACGAGGCAGTACTTTTGTACGGCGAGGAGTGGCGAACGAAGTTTGACACAGCAAGACGAAGTTTATACGAAGTCAGAGGAGGGAAGAAAAGTGCCAAGAAAAGGATATATAGCAAAAAGAGATGTATTACCAGATCCAATTTACAATAGCAAAGTTGTTACAAAATTAATTAACAACATAATGCTAGATGGTAAAAAAACAGTTGCTCAAACTATAGTTTATGATGCATTTGAAATAATAAAAGAAAAAGAGGGGAAAAATCCTCTAGAAGTATTTGAGGCAGCTTTAGAGAATATTATGCCTGTTTTAGAAGTTAAAGCAAGAAGAATAGGTGGAGCAACATACCAAGTACCATTAGAAATTAGACCTGAAAGAAGACAAACTTTAGGTTTAAGATGGCTTGTTTTATATGCTAGAAAAAGACATGAAAAAACAATGCCTGAAAAATTAGCAGGAGAGATTATAGATGCTGTAAATGGAAACGGTGGAGCATTTAAGAAAAAAGAAGATACACACAAAATGGCTGAAGCTAATAAGGCTTTCGCACATTATAAATTTTAGTAAAATTTAATACAAGATTTTAAAGGAGGGAAAAAGATTTATGGCAGGAAGAACAACCCCATTAGAAAAAACAAGAAATATAGGAATAATGGCTCACATTGATGCTGGAAAAACTACAACAACAGAAAGAATACTTTTCTATACAGGTAAAACTCATAAAATAGGAGAAGTTCACGAAGGTGCAGCAACAATGGACTGGATGGCACAAGAACAAGAAAGAGGTATTACAATTACATCTGCTGCAACAACAGCTTTCTGGAATAATAATAGAATAAATATTATAGATACCCCAGGACACGTTGACTTTACAGTGGAAGTTCAAAGATCTCTTAAAGTTCTAGATGGTGCAGTTACAGTTTTAGCTGCAAAAGGTGGAGTTCAACCACAAACAGAAACAGTTTGGAGACAAGCTGATAAATACCATGTTCCTAGAATGGTATATGTAAATAAAATGGATGTAATTGGAGCAGATTTTATGCTTTGTGTAGAACAATTAAAAAATAGATTACATGCAAATGCAGTTCCAATTCAATTACCAGTTGGAAAAGAAGACTATTTCCAAGGAATAGTTGACTTAATTAAAATGAGAGCATTTATTCATAAAGATGATTTAGGAAAAGAAATCGAAGAAACAGATATTCCAGAAGATATGGTTCAAGATGCTGAAAAATGGCGACAAAACATGATAGAAGCTGCAGCAGAACAAGATGAAGAATTAATGATGAAATATCTTGAAGGAGAAGAATTATCTGCAGAAGAAATCAAAAAAGGACTTAGAGCAGGAACAATTGCAAATACAATAGTTCCAGTAACATGTGGTTCTTCATATAAAAATAAAGGTGTACAAGAACTATTAAATGCAATAGTTGACTTTATGCCAGCTCCAACTGATATAGCACATATCAAAGGTGTAGATTTAAGTGGAAATGAAATAGAAAGAAAAACTGACGACAATGAGCCATTTGCAGCTTTAGCATTTAAAATTGCAACAGACCCATTTGTTGGAAAACTATGCTTCTTTAGAGTTTATTCAGGAACTCTAGAATCAGGTTCTTCTGTTTTAAATTCTAATAAAGATAAAAAAGAAAGAATAGGAAGAATTCTTCAAATGCATGCAAATCACAGAGAAGATATAGATAAAGTATATGCTGGTGATATTGCAGCAGCAGTTGGTTTAAAAGATGTAGGTACTGGAGATACTCTATGTGATGAAAATCATCCAGTAATACTAGAATCAATGGAATTCCCAGAGCCAGTTATCGATATCGCAATTGAGCCAAAAGATAAAGCAGCTCAAGAGAAAATGGGAATAGCTTTAGCAAAACTTGCTGAAGAAGATCCAACATTTAAAGCTTACACAAACCAAGAAACAGGTCAAACAATTATAGCAGGAATGGGAGAACTTCACCTAGATATAATTGTTGATAGATTAAAAAGAGAATTTAAAGTTGAATGTAATGTAGGTAAACCACAAGTTGCATATAAAGAAACAATTAGAAACAAAGTACATGTTCAAGGTAAATTTATTCGTCAATCTGGTGGTAAAGGACAATATGGTGATGTTTGGTTTGATATGGAACCATTAGAGCCAGGAAAAGGAATAGAGTTCGAAAGTAAAATAGTAGGAGGAGCTGTTCCAAAAGAATATATTAAACCAATTGAACAAGGAATGAGAGAAGCAGCAAATACTGGTGTTCTTGCAGGTTACCCAGTTATAGACTTTAAAGTATCTTTAGTTGATGGATCATACCACGAAGTTGACTCATCAGAAATGGCCTTCAAAATTGCAGCTTCTATGGCATTTAAAGAAGGATGTAGACAAGCAAAATCAGTTATATTAGAACCAATAATGAAAGTTGAAATTTCAGTTCCAACAGAATACATGGGAGATGTAATTGGTGATGTAAACTCTAGACGTGGAAAAATAGAAGGAATGGAAGAAATCCAAGGAATGGAAGAAATAAGAGCATTTATTCCACTTTCTGAAATGTTTGGTTATGCAACAGATTTACGTTCTAAAACACAAGGAAGAGGAAATTACTCAATGGAACCATCACATTATGAAGAAGTTCCAAAATCTGTTCATGAACAAATAGTAGCTTCAAGAAGCAAAAATGCGTAAGGAGGAAAATATGATACCAGATAATTTATTCGATAATTTTTTAAAGGATGCATTCCATTGGGAAAACGATGATTTAGATACCATGGAAGAATATAGTGCTAAAATGAGTGATAGAATTACAAAAGTAGCAAATTTCTTAAATCTAGCTGATTATAATGTTGGAAAAAGTGTTATAGATGTTTGGGAAGTGTTTTGTAAAAAAGTTTCAGAAGCATATAAAACACATGCTTATTTTCATACAAAAGTTAGTGGTTATCAATACAATGATCGTGATTTAAGAAATGGATTAGGGGACGACATATTAAAGTTGCTTCTTAGTATAAAAGACCCAAATGTACAGGATTTTAGTATGTTTCAATCTCAATTAGATAATTTAAGATTGAAATATATTGATACTATTAAAGGTAGCAATATTTTAGATAGAGCCTATGGATATGCGGTTATTTATGAATTATTAGTCAAGGGCTATCAGGGCTATAAATTAGTATTAAAACGTGCACAAACAACAGGAGAGAATCCAGGCGGAATTGGTGAAGGAAGATTATAAATTCGTAAGTTATAAAAAAAGATAAATAATTATTTGGGATTATAAAAAAAATTAGATTAATTATTGCATTTTTTTAAATAATAGTATATAATGCAATAAATTAAAATAGTTATTAAATTTTAAAAATAAAAAAGAATTTAGAGATTATAGGGGTAAATTTCTAACCTCCAACATCTAATCTCTAACTTCTAAAAAAGGAGGAAATTTAAATTATGGCAAAAGCAAAATTTGAAAGAACAAAACCACACGTTAACATTGGTACAATCGGTCACGTTGACCATGGTAAAACAACAACAACAGCAGCTATTACAAAATATTTATCTTTATTAGGAAAAGCTCAATATGAAGCATACGACAAAATAGACGGTGCTCCAGAAGAAAAAGCAAGAGGAATTACAATTAACACAGCACACGTTGAATATGAAACAGACAATCGTCACTATGCACACGTTGACTGCCCAGGACACGCAGACTACGTTAAAAACATGATTACAGGTGCAGCACAAATGGATGGAGCAATCTTAGTTGTTTCTGCAGCTGATGGTCCAATGCCTCAAACAAGAGAGCATATATTGCTTGCAAGACAAGTTGGTGTTAAATATATCGTTGTTTACTTAAATAAATGCGATATGGTTGACGACCCAGAATTATTAGAATTAGTTGAAATGGAAGTTAGAGATCTACTTTCAAGCTATGACTTCCCAGGAGATGATATTCCAATCGTTAAAGGTTCATCTTTAAAAGTATTAGAATCTACATCTACAGACCCTAATGATGCTGTATATCAACCAATGAAAGAATTAATGGAAGCTGTTGATAGCTATATCCCAACACCACAAAGACCAACAGACCAACCATTCTTAATGCCAGTTGAAGACGTATTTACAATTACTGGTCGTGGAACTGTTGCTACTGGTAGAGTAGAAAGAGGAACAGTTAAATTACAAGACAACGTAGAAATCGTTGGATTATCTACAGAAAGAAAACAAACAGTTATCACTGGTGTAGAAATGTTTAGAAAATTACTAGACCAAGCTGAAGCTGGAGACAACATTGGTGTTCTTTTAAGAGGAATTGATAGAAAAGACATCGAAAGAGGTCAAGTTATTGCAAAACCTGGAACAATTAATCCACATACAAAATTCACAGCAGAGGTTTATGCTCTAACTAAAGAAGAAGGTGGACGTCATACACCAATCTTAAATGGTTACAAACCACAATTCTATTTCAGAACAACAGACGTTACAGGATCTATTACTTTAGCTGCTGGAACAGAAATGGTAATGCCAGGAGATAATGTTACAATGACAATCGAATTAATTACTCCAATAGCTATAGAAAAAGGACTAAGATTCGCTATCCGTGAAGGTGGTAGAACAGTAGGTTCTGGAGTAGTTTCAGATATAATTGAGTAATAAAATATATCAAAAAAAGCTTTCAAAGAAAAATCTTTGAAAGCTTTTTTTAATCGCAAATTAGGTTTTAGAACGTTGTACAACTTTGTATGTTTCTTTTGTTCTTTCAAAATATTTTGTTAATGGTTCTTTTTTATCCATACTATCTATTACACGTGCTAAGAATTGTGACATATCTACTGTATAAAACCATGGGTTTGAAGTTATTTCTTCTGGTATATAAGTCAAATTTGTTGTATAAATTGTATCAAAAAGACCTTTTTCTTTGGCTTCTATAAATCTATCAAAACCTTCTGTAAATAAACCAAAAGTAGCTGTTATACAAACTGATTTTGCACCCATTTCTTTAAGTTTTGTAGAAACATCGATTACAGAACCTCCAGATGCAATCATATCATCAACTATTATTGCATTTTTTCCGTTTACATCATCTCCCATATACATATGTTGAACAATAGGGTTTTTGCCATTTACAACTTTGCTTAAATCACGTCTTTTATAAAATACACCAACATCGCATCCTAAAATTTCGGCATAATATCTTGCTCTTTCCATTGCTCCAAAGTCTGGGCTTATAACTATTGAATTTTCAAAAACACTTGGGTCATTTTTTGCCATTTGTTCTATAATTGTATTAGAAGGGTAGAAATTATCAAAAGAAAGGCTTGGTGTTGCATTAATAACATTTGGGTCATGTGCATCAAATGTTATAATACTATTTACTCCTAATCTTTCAAGCTCTTGAAGTGAAACAGCAGCATCTAAAGACTCTCTACCTTTTCTTCTATGTTGTCTTGATTGATAAAGCATAGGCATTATAACTGTTATTTTTTGTGCATGTCCACATGTTGCAGAAATAACTCTTTTTATATCTTGAAAGTGTTCATCAGGCATCATTTGATGGTCTTTACCATGAAATTTGTAAGTTACACTATAATTGCCAACATCACATAAAATATAAATTTCCTTATTTCTTATTGAATCATCAATAACGACTTTTCCTTCTCCATTTGTAAATCTAGAAGCAGTAAGTTTTGCAATATATTTTTTGTCGGTTTCTTTTCTAATCTTTAGTAAATTTTCTTCAACTTTTTCTCCAAAATCTTTTGCTCCATCTAGTACCAATAAAGCTAAATCATTTTTTTCCATTTCTAATCCTCCTTTTTGATTAATTATATTTATGAAAAATATAAATGTCAAGAGGGATTGAAATATTTTTAAAAATATGGTAAAATAGGTAATAGTGTCGAATAACTTGTAAATAGTAGGATAGCCCTATATTGCTATCTGTAAAGAAAGGAAATAAAATGAGCAAACCAATAGTTGCAATAATTCGGAAGACCAAATGTTGGAAAATCAACATTTTTTAATTATGTTATAGGTAAAAGAATTTCCATAGTTGAAGATACACCAGGTGTTACAAGAGATAGAGTATATGGAGAATCTAACTGGAGAGGAAAACAGTTTACTCTAATTGATACAGGGCGGAATTGAAAATGCAGATGGTGATATTATAAAAGAGCAAATGAGAGAACAGGCTCAAATAGCAATAGAAATTGCAGATGTTATTATTTTTTTAACTGATGTAAAAGAAGGGCTAACTGCAATAGACGAAGAAATTGCAGTCCTACTTAAAAAATCTAAAAAGCCTGTACTTTTAGTATGTAACAAAGTAGATAGTTTTGAAAAATTTAGAAATGATATATATGAATTTTATAAATTAGGTTTTGGAGAACCTATTCCAATATCAAGTTCAAATGCACAAGGTATAGGAGATTTACTAGACAAAGTTTATGAAAAATTACCTGAAGAAATAGAAGATGAAGAACAAGAAAGAATAAAAGTTGCAGTAATTGGAAAGCCAAATGTTGGAAAATCTTCATTAGTTAATAGAATTTTAGGAGAAAATAGAAACATAGTATCAAATATAGCCGGAACAACTAGAGATAGTATAGATTCCGAATTTGAAAATCAATATGGAAAATATGTATTTATAGATACAGCAGGAATTAGAAGAAAAAGTAAAGTAAAAGAAAAAATAGAAAAATATAGTGTATTAAGGTCATCGTTTGCAATAGAGAGAGCAGATGTATGTTTAATGTTAATAGAAGCAAATGAGGGAGTAACAGAGCAAGATGCTAAAATTGCAGGAGAAGCAGTTGAGGCTGGAAAAGGAATAATAATTGTTGTAAATAAATGGGATGAATATGAAAAACAAACAGGAACTTTGGAAAAATATAAGCAAGAAGTATATAATAAATTAGCATATTTATCATATGCACCAATTATATTTATTTCAGCAAAAACTGGACAAAGAGTAGAAAAATTATTTGAGCTAATAAATAAAGTAAACGAAAATAACAGCAAAAGAGTAACAACAAGTGAGGTAAACCAGGTAATAAATGAAGCAATAGCTATGGTTCAACCTCCATCAGATAAAGGAAAAAGGCTTAAAATATTTTATGGAACTCAAGCTGCAACAAAACCACCAACATTTGTAATATTTGTAAATCAAAAAGATTTATTTCATTTCTCATATGAGAGATATATAGTAAATCAAATAAGACGAGAATTTAACCTTACCGGTACACCGATAAGGATAATAGTAAGAGAGAAGATGGAGAAGGAGTAGAATAAATATAGTAAAATCTAATGAAAGGAGGATACACTTGATGATAAAAAAAATAAGTGTAATAATTCCAGTATATAATGATGAAAAATATTTATCAAATTGTATAGAGCACATTATAAATCAAACTATTGGCTTTGAAGATAATATACAGATAATAATGATTGATGATAATTCAAAAGATGAAAGTTATAATATTTGTAAGGAATATTATAAAAAATATCCTGACAATATAATAATAAAAAAGTTAGAGGAAAATAGTGGGTCTGGGGGAAAACCAAGAAATATAGGAATAAGCTATGCTACAGGAAAATATTTGATGTTTTCTGATGCTGACGATTTTTTTGATGAAAAAGCATTTGAAATTATGTATAATGCTATAGAGGATAAAAATGCAGATTTTATAATATCAAATTGGAATTATACAGATATAGATGGTAAACCATTTGCTGTGCCAGTATTTGATAATGAAAGATTCCACGAGTTTAAATTAGATATTAAAGATTATAAGGATTCATTTTGGATTATGAATTCATCAATGTGTAATAAAATATTCAATAGAGAATTTATCAAAAAAAATAATATTAAATGCTTAGAAAATGTTAATGGCGAAGATACATATTTTTCAGATAGTGCTTTCTTATATTCTAAAAATGTATATTATATAAAAGACATAACATATTACTATAGACAACGCAATAGTTCATATAAAATTGCATCTACTTCTTATAATTGTTCGAAAAAATTTTTTGATGGAATGAATATTGCGTATAAGAAAATATATAATCTTTTTGTTGAATTTAAAGAAATAGAATTTTATAGATTTCTATATGCAAGAAATATGACATATTTATTATATAGATTCATTGATTCAGAACAACTAAATAATGAAGAGAAAATTCAAATATTAAAGGAATTAAAATGGTTTTTTAATCTAAGCAAAATTCTTAAAGTACCTGCTTGCCAAAAATCACTATCAATGTTATTAGATTTAATAGAAAGTGATAAAATAGAAGAGGCCATAGAAATATGCAATATCATATTTGAATTAAGGAAGTTTATGGATCCGGAAGTTCGAAAAAAAATGTCTAAACCTTCGGATGAAATTTATGAAGAGATGATTAGTAATAAATTAGAAGATATTGATGGTATAAGAAAGGTAGAATTATAAATGAAAAGAATGCTGGTAAGTGACTATGATGGAACTTTTTATGTAAATGATAGTCAAATTCAAGAAAATATTGACGCAGTAAATAAATTTCGAAATAATAAAAATTTATTTGTAATAGCAACTGGGAATAATTATAAGCACTTTTTAAATGTAGTTCAAGAAAAAAAAATAAAATATGATTATTTAATTTTAGATCAAGGAAGTGTAATTTCAAATAAAAATGATGATATAATATATAGTGTTTGTTTAAAACAAGAAATTGCACAAAAAATTTACTATGAATTAAAAAAAATTGATAAAAAAAACACATTGAAAGTTTGTGGCGTAAATCAAGAAGAATGCTACATAGATTCGGATAAAATAACAAAAATATTAATAAAATTTGATGATATTAAAAGTGCCCAAAGAACGGCTGAAATGTTAATTAAGAAATATAAAAATAACATTAATGCATATGTTATGATTTTTACGAGTTCATATAGAGTAGAGATTATATCAGGTGAGACAGATAAAGAGAAAGCAATAAAAAAAATTGCTACTTTAGAAGGGATAAAAAGAAATAATATTTATACAATAGGCAATGGATACAATGATATAAGCATGATTAATAGTTTTAATGGGTATTGCCTAAATACTTCCGTTGATAAGTTGCTGAAAGAATGCAATAAACATGTAGATAGCGTTAATGAATTAATATATCAGTTAATTAAAATTTAGGAAGGAGGACAAATAAAACGGACAATAAGATAGATATGGTGTTATTATGGGTTGATGGAAATGATAAAAATTGGCAAAATGAAAAAGATAAATATGATAATAAAAAAAGTGATTCTACAGTACGCAGATATAGGGATTGGGACAATTTACAGTATTTATTTAGAGGAATAGAAAAATATGCCTCTTGGGTTAATAAAATATATTTTATTACTTGGGGACATATTCCAAAGTGGCTTGATATAAATAATGAAAAAATTGTAGTAGTAAAGCATGAAGATTTTATTCCTAAGGAATACTTACCAACATTTAATTCAAATGTTATCGAATTAAACTTACATAGAATAAAAAGTCTTTCTGAAAAATTTATTTTATTAAATGATGATTTTTTCATTTTAAAAAACACTAAACCCGAAGATTTTTTTGTAAACGGGAACCCAACAGATACATACTTTGAAAAAGTACATTTTCCACATGAATATAATGATTTTTATTATATGATGTTAGGAAATATTTTATATATTATAAATAAAAACTTCGATAAAGAGCAGGTATATAACCAAAATACTAATAAATACATAAATGAAAAATATAAAGAATTAAATGAGTATACAAAGCATAGTATGAAAATTAAATCTTCATTTGTAGGATTTGGAGTTTTTCATAGACCATTTCCATATTTAAAATCTACTTTTAATACTATTTGGCAAAAAGAAGAAGAATCTTTAAACAAAGCATGTAAGAACAAGTTTAGAAATTCGGGAGATTTAGGACATTTGTTATGTGGATACTGGCAAATGCTTACAGGAAATTTTGAACCAATTGAAAATCAAAGCAAATACCTTTATGTTCAAGAAGATAACACTGAGAATATTAAGGAAATAAAAAGTGGAAAGTATAAATATGTTTGTATAAATGATGTTTTAACAGATATAGATTTTGAAAAATCAAAAAACGAAATTAATGCAGTACTTCAAGAATTATTTCCAGAAAAGTCAAGTTTTGAAATATAATAAAAATCAAGTTTTTAAAGTTTATCAAAAGTAAAAAAATATATATTGTAAAAAATGATTTGTAGAGTATAATAAATATAGTCTCTAGTTTTACACTATATATGGCTATATTCTTGTAAATAAAACATATAAAACTATGTATTTTTGCATATTAAAAAAATTACTATAAAAGGTATTGACATTTTAAAAAATAAGGTATATATTATTAGCAGTCTTATAACAAGACTGCTAATTTTTATAAAAAGGAAGTGAATAAAATGATTAAACCATTAGGAGATAGAGTTTTAATCAAAATGAAAGAGGCGGAAGAAACAACGAAAAGTGGAATAATTCTTTCATCAAATAGTAAAGAAAAACCTCAAGTAGCAGAAGTAATAGAGGTAGGTCCAGGAAAGAAAGAAGATGGAAAAATAGAAGAAATGTATGTAAAAAAAGGTGATAATGTAATGGTAAGCAAATATTCTGGAACAGAAGTAAAATATGAAGGTGTAGATTACATTATTGTAAGACAAGATGATATTTTAGCAGTTGTAGAATAAAATATTATACTGAAAATATGAGGAGAAATTAATGGAAAACAAAAATGTTAAAATATTATATACAAACTGGAAAAATGAAACACGATATAGAAAAATAATGCCAATATCAATAGAGTTTAAATCAACTAAGTGGCATAGTGAAGAACAATGGATATTAAATGCTATAGATATTGAAAAAAATGAGCAGAGATCATTTGCAATAAAAGACATTAAAGAATGGCATATAGAAGAATAAAAAGCCATAAAAAAAGTTTAAGGAGGAGATTAGAATGGCAAAAGTAATAAAATTTGGTGAAGAAGCCAGAAAAAGTATGCTAGATGGAGTAAATAAACTAGCAGACACAGTAAAAGTAACATTAGGACCAAAAGGAAGAAATGTAGTTTTAGATAAAAGCTATGGTGCACCTTTAATTACAAACGATGGTGTTACAATTGCAAAAGAAATTGAGTTAGATGATAAGTTTGAAAATATGGGAGCTCGTTTAGTAAAAGAAGTTTCTACAAAAACAAATGATGTTGCGGGAGATGGAACAACTACAGCAACAGTTTTAGCACAAGCTATGATAAGAGAAGGTGTAAAAAATGTTGCAGCAGGTGCTGACCCAATGGCAGTTAAAAGAGGAATGGACAAAGCAGTAGATGCAGCAGTTAAAGGACTAAAAGCAATAAGTTCAGAGGTTGAAGGAAAAGATGGAATTGCAAGAGTTGCAAGTATTTCTGCAAATAGTGAAGAAATAGGAAATTTGATTGCAAATGCTATGGATAAAGTATCAAAAGATGGAGTAATAACAATTGAAGAGTCAAAAACTTCTAGCACAGAGCTAAATGTTGTAGAGGGAATGCAATTTGATAAAGGTTATGTTTCTCCATACATGGTTACAGATACAGAAAAAATGGAAGCGGTTTTAGACAATCCATACATATTAATAACAGATAAAAAAATAAGTAATGTTCAAGAAATTCTACCATTACTTGAAAGTTTAATGCAAGCTTCAGGTAAATTATTAATAATTTGTGATGATATTGAACAAGAAGCTCTATCAACACTTGTTTTAAATAAATTAAGAGGTGTATTAAATGTTGTAGCAGTAAAAGCTCCAGGATTTGGAGATAAAAGAAAAGCAATGCTTCAAGATATATCAATTCTAACAGGTGGAGAGGTAATTACATCAGATTTAGGTTTAGAACTAAAAGATACTACTCTAGAACAATTAGGAAGAGCAAAACAAGTAAAAGTTCAAAAAGAAAACACAATTATTGTTGATGGTGCAGGAGAAAAAGAAAAAATTCAAGAAAGAGTAAAACAAATAAAAAATCAAATAGAAGAAACAAAGAGTGAATTTGATAAAGAAAACTTACAAGAACGTTTAGCTAAAATTGCAGGTGGAGTTGCTGTAATTGGCGTTGGAGCAGCTACAGAAGTTGAAATGAAAGAGAAAAAATTAAGAATAGAAGATGCTTTATCTGCAACAAGAGCAGCGGTTGAAGAAGGAATTGTAGCAGGTGGTGGAACAGCTTTAATAAATGTAATTCCAAATGTTGAAAAAATAGTAGCTACATTATCTGATGGAGAAAAATTAGGAGCTACAATAGTACTTAAAGCATTAGAAGAACCATTAAAACAAATAGTTAAAAATGCAGGTTTAGAGCCAGCCGTAGTATTAGAAAATGTTAAGAAAGCAGAAGCAGGATTTGGTTTTGATGCAAAAGATACAAAATATGTTGATATGAAAAAAGCAGGAATTGTTGACCCAACAAAAGTTACAAGAACTGCACTTCAAAATGCAGAATCAATAGCTTCAATGATATTAACAACAGAAAGTTTAGTTACAGATAAGCCTGAATCAAAATGCAGTTGTAATTGCCATAACGAAAATGCAGGAATGGGTGCTGGAATGGAAGGAATGTACTAGACTAGAGGTTAGAAGTTAGAGGTTAGAAGGGGAAAGTTTGACTTCTCACCTCTAACTTATACTATTAGTAATAATTTTCTATAAAAAAACTTAAAATAATTATTGACAAAATTCGAGAAAGATGATATTATAAAAAAGTACCACGTAAAATTACATAAAACTTTTATTTAAGAGGCAAAAATCAAGTTAGTAAAAAGGCTAGAACTAACAAGAAAAATGCAGCTAAATTTACTAATTTTTTTATACTCAAAAAAAAATAAAAAAGTTTTAAAAAAAGTATTGACAAAAAAAAATAAGCGTAGTATAATACAAAACGTTCGCTTGAAAAAGCAAACGAAAAAGTACATTGAAAAGTAAACAATAAATCCTTTAGAGATAAAAACCAAAACGGTAAAATGTATACCTAAATACATGTACCAAAAAGTAAATTAAAAAAGGAAAAGCGAAGAGCTTTTATTAAAGTCAAAGATTAAATTTTTTTTTGAACAAGAGAGTTTGATCCTGGCTCAGGATAAACGCTGGCGGCGCACATAAGACATGCAAGTCGAACGGAAGTCGTAATTAAAATGGAACAAAGATTTATCTAAGTGAAGTATTAATTACAATGGCTTTAGTGGCGGACTGGTGAGTAATGTATAAGTAACCTGCCTATTAGAGGGGAACAACAGTTGGAAACAGCTGCTAATACCGCATATGCCATAAGAATCGCATGGTTCAAGTGGGAAAGGAGCAATCCGCTGATAGATGGACTTATATCTGATTAGTTAGTTGGTGGGGTAACGGCCTACCAAGACTGCGATCAGTAGCCGGACTGAGAGGTTGAACGGCC
>CAMVKF010000013.1 GCA_947168035.1 uncultured Clostridia bacterium
ATAATCCATATCAAAAAGCAAGAAATGACCAAAAATATTGTAATAATTTATATTTGGATACAGGTAAGACTTGCAAAGAAATTGGTGCTACAAACAGACATAAAGAAAAAGTTGAAGATAGCCCAATTTTAAAAGAATTTAATAAAGAATACAAAAAAATGTATGGTAGACATTATAAACATCCAAAAGAATTTACTGAAAAGAAGTTTAAGCAATGGTCAAAAAAAGCTATCGAATTAAGAGATAGCTATAATGATAGCCAGATTGAAGAATTTAAAATTGAAATACACAAATTAAGTGATTTATATTGCCCCGTCCCCTCAAACTAAAAAACACCACTAAATTTTGCCACTAATCTGGGCAAAGTTAATAAGAGCGGATATCTTCTCTGCTCTTATTTTACACTATCTATTTATTTTTTTCCTTTTATTTTTCTTGCTATAACCTCTGTAATCAATCCTGCTGTAATAGGAATAATTATAAAAGCAATTATTACAAATGCTATTGGTCTTACTTTATTCAGAATTTCTTCTTTTTGCTTATTTTTTTCTTTTATACTGTTTAATTTTCCTTCTTCTTCATTTACTTTACTTTGTGTTATATCTTTAATCTTGTTTTCGCTTGCATCATATAATATCGCTTTTCTTTTAACGGAATTACCACCATAATTTTCAACACTGCCATCGTGATAATCAGCAACAGTTATATTGCTTATATCAATTAACTCTGTTTGATTATTAAACATTTTTGCTATCAAAATATTTTGTGATGTCCATGCAATAGTAATATCACTCAAAACTCTAATCTTAATATACTCATTTCCATCTATTGTAACAAATTCATTGGTATTTTCTAATTGTTTTGAAAGTTTATTATTTCCATATTCTCTTTCAATATTTATGGCATTTTCATCTATCTTTTTTATTAAATTATTTATATTGTCATCACCTTCTTTATATATTCCTGTTTTTTCTGAATAATCCTTGTTTTTTAATAATATATATAAATTACTCTGATTATTGATATTTTGTATATCAATTGTATTTAATTCAATTAGTTGAACATACCCAAAAGTAATATTTGAACAACTTAAAATTATAATAAATATCAATAACAATATTATACATTTTTTATTTTTCATTTTAATTCCTCCAAAAATTCAAATTTTTATTATTTCCTGTCAAAAAGTTCACAACTGTTTTTATTATATCATATTAATTTATTTTTGTCACAAATTTTTATAATTTTTCTATCTATCCAATTCCAATCCTTTTTCTTTATCTTCTTTTTTTATCTGCTTTTCTGCATCAATCGAAATGTTATTCTCTCTTTCAAAATCTCTAATCAAATTATTTTCTGCTCCCATGTCAAACTTTTTGCAAATCCATTTTATAAATTTATCAATAGTTTCTTTAAACTTATCTACAACTTTGTTCAAATGCTTATTTTCTTTTTCTAAACCTTTAATTTGGCTCTTGTATTCCCATTCCAAATCAAATTCTTTTTTCTTATATTCTGACTTCATTTTATCAACTTCATTGTGCAATTCCTCATTGTCATGCATTATCCTTTTTCTTTCTTTTTCATATTTTATTGCTTTATCAACTAAATTAACTTGTTTTGATAATTCCCTGTATAGATTCTTATTGTCTTGGTACAATTCATTAATTAATTTGTCTTTTGGTTTTATAATTTCATTTTCAACTTTTTCCCTATTTAGTTTTATAATTTTAATATCGTTTATATCAGCTACATCTGGCAATTCTAGTTTTATATTATCTAATACTTTTTTAGTATTTTCAAAATTAGTTATTTTCTTTAAATCTTCTATTTTCTCATGCTTTGCTCCCGTTTGTTCCACCTCTATTCCTCTTTCTAATTCAATCCTTTTGAAATAATCTTATTATCATATTCGTTTAAATCTTGTTCACTTTTAAACTCATAGTATGCAGTTCCTTGTAATGAAATATTATCTATTTCTCTATCTAATTGCATTATTCTTTCTATTTTTTTACTATCCATAATTTAAACTCCTATCCTTTATATACTTTAAATCCCATTATTATTTCATCTTTACCATTATCTTTTATGGGTTCAATACCATTTTTTATATCTTCAATATATTTTGCCAATCTTTCAGTTACTGTTTCTGGATCCTCTCCATTCATATCAAATTTGTTTGTAATCTTTGCATATGTTCTTTTAAAAAATGTTATATCCTTTTTTATATCAGATAAATAATACTTTCTTTCTTTTTCAGTTGTAATTTCAAGCGGAAAAACATTATCATCTTCATCTGCATATACAAGTCTATTTAATACATTTTCTGGTTTATCTTGAAGTTCAATGGCAAGTACATTTTCATCTTCTAATAATTTACTAAATGTTCTTACATAAAACATTACAGACACTGCAATAACAACATTATCCTCATACTTATTTACAATATCGTTTAATATTTTCCCTCTTTCTTTATGTCTTTCATAAGTCCATGGATACTTATCCATAAAAGTATCTATTTTTCCATATCTTCTTTTTATTTCTTCATCTAAATCATCAAATTTATAATTTAATTTTTCACTTAACAATTTTCCTATTGTAGATTTTCCTACATTAGTTATTCCAAATAATAATATTTTCATAATCGATTACATCCGTTTTCCTTTCATTTGCCACTATTTTACCACATTTTGTCAAAAAAATAAAGTCTTAAAATTTTAAGACTTTATTTTTTATTTACTTAAATTCTCTAATCCACTCATTTATCTTAAGCTTGGAGATAGTATCCACCAAATATCGCAACCCCCTGGATATGAAAATACTGCTTTTTTGTAACGACCAATTAAAGCACCTGCAAATATTACAGAAGATCTCATTTGGTGCATTAGGTCTTCTGGTATTTCTTGATTTTTAAGGTTTCTTGAATCTATAACAACTTTATTTTGATTTTTTTTCACCTTACAGCCTAAAGATTTTAGTATTTCTATCATCATTTGAGTGTCATGTATATTTGGCACATTATATAATTTTGTTATACCTCTATTTAATATACTTGCTGCCATTATTGGTAGTGAAGCATTTTTTGACCCAGAGGCAAAAGTCTCTCCTTCAAGCTTTTTTCCACCTTCTATTATGTAACTCGACATTTTCTATTTTTTTCCTTTCATAAAATACTTTTTTATATATTTTATGATTTGTTTTTAAAAAATGTGAAACTGGTGGACATTTCGTTTACTTCAATTAAATATTTGATTATAAAAAAATAGAACAAGTAATTACTCTTGTTCTATTTTTTACATATAGTATTCATTTATTTTAATTTAGCTCCACCTTTTAACATACCCATAGACATACCTGCTAGTATGTTAGTATCAAAAGAAAATGTTAAATTCTTTTCTTCTCTATTCCTTTTTAAAGCAAGTTCTATTATTTCATCTAACATTTCTGTATAATTTAAATTTGTAGCTTTCCATAAATGGAATGAAAGTGAGCCTGGAATTGTATTTACCTCATTTACAAATATTTCATTTGTATCTTTATCTATCATAAAATCTATACGAATAACGCCTGAACATCCTAAAACACTAAATGTTTTTAGAGCTAACTCTTGAATTCTTGCTCTTTGTTCAGCTGAAATTTCTGCAGGTAACTTAAATCCTCCTGCATTCATATGTTTTACTCCACCTGTCTTTATTCCTCCAAGCTTTTTTCCGCCATCTAAATATTTATTTTTATAGCTTAATATTTCATCTGTTTTTAGTGGTTCCTCACATTCAGAAGCTTTTGCAGATTCATAATCTCCTACAACTGAACAGTTAATTTCTTTTAAGTTTTTAATTGCTCTTTCAACAAGTATTTTTTTAGAATATGTAAATGCATCTTCTATTGCCTCTCTTAATTCATCTTGTTTTTTTGCAATCTGAATTCCTACACTAGATCCTAAATTTATAGGTTTAACAATTACTGGGTAAGAAAACTTTGCTTCAATTTCTTGTATTTCTTTTTCTTGATTTTCGTTATAATCTTTACTACTTATACATTTACACTCTAAAATTGGAATATCATTATCTTTTAATACACATTTGCAAACATATTTATCCATACCTACACTAGAAGAAATTACATCACATCCAACATATGGAATATTGAACATTTTTAAAAATCCTTGTAGTGTTCCATCTTCAACATTTGTTCCATGCACAATTGGGAAAGCAATATCAATATAATCAAATACATCATTTTGATATATTTTTTTATTACACCTTAATAATTCTACCTTATTATCTTTTTGAACAAGTGTAATTTGAGTACTATTTTTTAATAAATTATCTATATCTTTATAATTAGATATATCTCCTATTAAATCTCCTGAGTACATTTTATTATCTTTTGTTATATAAATTGGAACAACATCATATTTGGCTTTATCCATATTTTCAATTGCTTGAATAGCAGTAATTATAGAAACCTCATGTTCAACACTTTTCCCACCAAAAAAAACACCAACTTTAATTTTCATAACTTAATCATATCCTTTCTTATAAATTATAATTATCTGGTAAATCGTTCTCTAACAATACAGTTACTTTATTATTTAAACACATATTTGTAATTTGTGCAACCGCTTCTTGAGGAGTATTAACCATAAAAATTTTATCTTTATCATATTTTTTTGAGTTTATTCCATTTAAAACATATTTAGATATTGTGCTATTTACTAAAAATATATAATCACATACATTACACATATATTCTCCAAACTCAAAATTATACTTTTCTTCCTCCCCGCCTAATTCTATTAAACCTGGAGTTACAATAATTTTTGTTCCTTCAAATTCTGATAGTGTATTTATTGCAGATTTAGAACTTACTGGGTTTGAATTATATGCATCATCAATTATATTTATATTTCCTTTTGGAATTAACTGCAATCTATGTTCAACACTTTTAATTTCCCTAACTCTAGAAACTATTCTATCTAAAGGTATTTCTAAATAATTTGCTACTGCAATTGCTCCTGTAATATTTACAATATTGTGTCTACCAATAAGTTTTGTTTTAAAATCAACATTTTTAATTGAAAATGATAATCCTTGAGAAGATGATTTTAGATTATAAGCATTATAATCTAATTTTTCATTGTTTATTCCATAAGTCAAGCAATTTGGTCTATTTTGTTTAGAAAGATATTCATTGTCATAATTTAAAAATGTCACTCCTCCATTTTTATTAACTGAATCATATAATTCAAATTTTGTTTTAATTATATTATCAATTGTTTTAAAGCTTTCTAAATGCTGTGGACCAATAGAAGTTATAACTCCCAATTTAGGATTTACAATATCACAAATTTCTTTTATGTCTCCTAATTTTGTTGCTCCCATTTCACATACAAAAATTTGATGAATAGGCTTTAGTTCTTCCCTTATGGTTTTAACTACTCCCATTGTAGTATTATAATTTTTAGGCGTAGTTAAGACTTCATATTTGGCACTTAAAGTTTTTATTAAAAAGTTTTTAACACTTGTTTTTCCATAACTGCCTGTTACTCCAATAACAATTAAATTTGGCATATTTTTTAATATTTTTTTTGCATCATTAATATAATATCTTCTAACTCCAAATTCAATAGGATAATTTATTATATTTGAAATAATGCATAAACAAAATGCAATAATATTTAATACTCCTAAAGTTATATAATTATTACTTATTAAACAAATAAGAACAACTATTATGGCTTGAGTTATAAACATTCTAATTACCCTATTTGTAAACTTTAGTGGAATTTTTGCTTTGTTTTTTGGTAAATTAAATAAAATTGAAATTGCAAGCAGTATTATTACAAATACTCTAGAAACATTATTATTTAATAGCAATAATAATGTTGGAATTAATATTCCTATACTTCTTAATAAAACTTTTTTTGTATTTGATTTCATCCAATTTAAGAATTTTTTAAAAAAGTATGAATTTAATTGAAACATATGCATATAAAACAATGCTAGTAAAATCAAATTAGCAAACAATTCTATTTTAATTATTATTTCCATTATTTCCTCCAGTTAAAAAATTTTTAATTACTATATTAACAAATGCTGGATTTTCTAAAAATACATAATGTGAGCATCCTTTGACTTTAACAAGTCCTGCATCTGGAATCATTTTTTCCATAATTTCTGCATCAGTTATTGGAGTTGCTGTGTCATTTTCTCCCCAAATAAGTAAAGTAGGTACATTAATTTTTGGTAAAAAATTTCTAACATCTTCATTAATCAATTTTACCATAGTTTCTTTCATTATTGGATTTGCATCTTTATAATCAGCAGACCCAAAATGATTTTTTACTTTATCTAAAAGATTTGGGAAAATCATTTTTATTGGCTTAAGTTGTGCAATTTTTTTACAAAATTTAAATGTTTTAATTTTTAATCTTACTCTTAAGCTTTTTTTATTAACAATCCCTGCACTTCCAATTAAAATTATTTTATTTTCTTTAAATTTTAAATTTTCTTGCCCCATTAATTTTATTATTATTCTACCACCATTAGAATGTCCTATTAAATCTAGCTCCTCAATTTTTTGTGATTCAATAAATTTAATTATAAAATCAATATAATCATCTAAATTCCAACTTCTTTTTGGCTCTTCAGATTCTCCAAATCCTGGCATATCTAGACATAAAACATTAGCATATGTAGATATAGAATTTATTAATGTTAAATATGTATTTGCAACAGTTCCCCAGCCTGGAAGAATAAGAACTGTTCTTCCAGTACCTTGTTTTATGTAATTAACTTTTAAATTGTCTATATATGTTTCTATTTTATTCACTTCCAATCTTTATAAACTTAACATTTTTTATAATATTATATTATTTATATATATTTATATTTTAATTTTATGTTCCTCATTTATATTATGCTAAAAAATATATTAGTTTAATATTATTTTTCTTTGCTGTATTGTATATTTCATTTTCTAATAATATATACTTTTTTTGCTTATATGTCAATTGCATTTTTGTATAAAATTGAACAAAGAAGGCTATTTTTGTTTATATTATAGATTAAAAGAAATAACGACACAAATTATATAAAAAAACCGGGGGTAATTACAAAAGCCCCGGTTCTAATTGTATAAATTAGTTATTTTCCACTTTTATTTCTATCATTTTTTCTTTTAATTCTTTTTCTATGTTTTGTAGCTCTTTTTCAGCTTCCATACGTTTTGCTCTACCTGTTTCATGAATTTCTATAACTTTGTCTAAAGTCTCGATAATATCTCTATTAGTTTTTTGAAGTGTTTCAATATCTACTATTGCTCTTTCAGATTCTTCTGCTATTTGAATAGATCCTTGTTTTAAAGTTTCACTGTTTTTCTTTAACATTTCATTTGTTAAATCAGTTACTGCTTTTTGTGCACCTAAAGCTTGTTTTGCATTATTTATTCCAAGTGCTATTACCATTTGGTTTTTCCAAAGTGGTATTGTATTTGTTATTGAACTTTGAATTTTTTCTACAAGTTCAGATTCATTGCTTTGTAATAATCTTATTTGTGGTGCCATTTGTATTGCTATTATTCTTGTAGTTTTTAAATCATATATTTTCTTTTCAAAACGATTTATTGTGTTTTCCATATCTTGTACTTTTTGTGCATCTAGCTGTTCTCCAGATTCCTGAGCTTTTTTTACAAGTTCTGGCAAAACTACATTTCTTAGCTCTTCTAGCTTTCTTTCACCTGCAATTATATATAAAGATATTTCTTTAAAATATTCTAAATTCTTTTCGTACATTGTATCAAATATTGTAATATCTTTTAACATTTGAAGTCTGTGACCTTCTAGTCTTTTTTCTATTGAATCTACATTTGTTTCAATTTTACTATATTTTGCAACAAATGTATCTACTTGTTTTTTTGCATTATTAAATATTTTTCCGAAAATTGATTTATTTTCGTTTGTAATATCTGAGTCAAAAGATTTTAATTCTGCAACTAAGTTTGCTAATAAATCTCCTACTTCTCCTGTACTTAAGGTTTTTACATCATCTAAAACACTATCTGAAAATTGAGAAATTTTGCTTTGAGCTTTTGCTCCATATTGTAAAACTTGAGTTGTATCTTCGACATTTATTTTTTGGTTAAATTCGTCTACTGCTCTTTTTTCTTCTTCTGTTAAAGCATCATAATTTAAAGATTGCTCTACTTTTTCTTCAGTTATTTTTTCTCCTTCCTCTACAACTAATTTTTGAACATCTTCTTTTTTTTGAACTTTTAATTCTTCCATAAATAAACTCCTTTCTTTTTTAAGGGCACATATAAGTTTGGAAAAGAATTAAATTTTGGCAAGGAAAATATTATTAAAAAGGCAAGGGCGCATATATAGTATATGTAACCGCGTTTTTAATAATATTTGACACAGCCAAAATTGTAATTATTTTTCAAACCGGCCTTCTTTATTTTAAATAATTTATTAACTGATTATATACATCCATCTTCAAACTGCTTACTGTACTTGTAATGTTTTGAGGTACCCCTATTCCAAATTTTGAAACATCATATTTTCCGCCTGTTATACCTGTTCTAAATCCATATCTTTCCCATGCTATTTTTTGAATATCTGGGTCTTCAAATGCTTTGTAAAATTCATTTCCACTTTCTGTAAATGCAGCTATACAGTGTGAATTCCATATTGTAGGTGTTGGGTATAAAACTCTAATACTGTCTTTTACTTGGTTAAATCCATCTGGGTTTGATATTGCAAAATTTATAATAGATTTTTCATAATCTACGATCATTGGCTCTCCACCCATTCCTGTTTTTAAATATCTTTCAAATAAGTCTGCAGGAGTATTGTTCATATAGCCTGATTTTATATAAAAGTCTTTTAATTTTGGCAAGTTTTTTTGAACACTTTCTGTATTTACTTGGCTCTCACACATAATTGAAAGAAGTAAACCATAATATGTTGCACCTGGTGATGAAGAAACAGGGTCTGTTGATGCAATATTTATGTTTCCATATAGTTTTTTAAGCCCAACATCTGACCATTTTTTACCCTCTAGAATATAATTTAATAGCTTATCCATATTTGTAATATAATATACACCATCTGTTTTTGTTACTATCTCTTCTTTAATCAAGTTCTCAACAACCTCATCCCAACTATATATTACAATAGGAGTATTTAAGGTAAGCCCACCTGATAAAACATTGTAACGTTTTGCCTCATCTCCTGTAGGAGCTAACTTATAATAATCGTAAAACCTTTGGTCTGAACAAAACATTGCATCATACCCTGTTCCATCTTCTCTAACTAATGGATTTTTAATAAGTTTACCATTACTCCAAGTATCATATACAACATTTAATTTATATTTTTCTTGCATTATTTTTATAACATCTTCATCTGCTATAAAATCTTCTTTTCCTCCACCTGTTGCAACATATACTGTTTTTAATCCAGATAGAACTTCATTTCCATTTTTCTTATTAAAATAGCCAATTGCAACAATTACTAAAATTAATATTACAAAAATTATAATTCCTATTAATCTTTTTTTGTCTTTAACCATTTTTACTATCCTTCCTTTCAAAATCATCATCTATACTATACCCATCTGCTTTAAACATAGTATCTAAAACCTTCATTTCCGCATCTGTATCTACAATTTCTGCTTGATACAAACTGTTTAATTCATTTTTAAATGCTTTATTTATTTTTTCTACCATGTTTTGAGTCTTTTCCATAAATTCTCTACTGTCATTTGAACTTAATCTTTGGTTTTCTATTTCATCATATTTATTAAGTATTTTAAGCGTAACAGGTAAATAATAGCTGAAAAAACTGTTCATTTTTTTGCTTTTTTCCGGTTTTTTCTCTATAGTTTCTATAATTTTATTTACAGTACGGTTAATTTCCCTAATTTGTTCTTTTAAGCTATTGTCTTCTATCTTTGGAATCATATTTGAAATTTGGGTATTTTGTTGCCTAGCTTCTTTTAATATTTCTTGCAATGTTTTGTCTTTATTTTGTATTGTTTCTTTTGTATGCAATACTAATTCTCCTGCACCAAATGCCACTCCACCAATTAACACAGATGGTAGCAACCCTAAAGAAAGCCCTAAATATGGTATTGCAAAAAATGTTCCTCCGAAGAATAGCAGATATTATTGAAGAATTTTTCATTTTAATTTTATTCCCTCCTAATCTGACTAAAAAACATATCTTTGTTTCATCATTTCCGCCCATCTTGCTGGATTTATATATCTGTTACAATTCACAGCTTTTAAGTTTTTCTAGTCCTGCCTAACGTGATTAATATATAAATATTTTTCAAAAAATCTCGGCTCAATTCGCAACTGAGCAATTTCTAAATGCCTTTTATGGCACCCTTCCAAGGCGAGCTTGAACTCTTTCCATAAAATTCATTAAGAACTTGCTCAATTGCTCCAATCACATTCGATTTTTCTTAAAATATTTATATATTAATCTTGTTAGCGCGGACTTCATGTGATTGCTGCTGTGAATTGTAACATCTATCTAAAATTTTTCCTGTAAAAATTTAATTGTACCCTCTAACTTCCTTAAATGCTTCGACTAGGTTTTCTTTGCCATTAAAAATTTTCGCACTTGTAAGTTTTGCAATTTCTTTTAATTGAGACTCTAAAGCATCTCCAAAAGTAATTGAATATATCGGAATTTGTTTTTTAATATTTAAATAATATCTTTCCAAATCTCTAAATGAACCTACATTTCCTTGCCCATCTGTCATTAAAATAACAGATGTATTATAAGTGTTTTGATCCTCATTTTTTAATAACTCTAATGCTTTTATACTTGCTGGGTAAATTGCAGTAGTTCCACTTGGCACTTTAGATTTTATTTTTTCAAGTAAACTTGCTGTTTTTGTGCCATCATTTATAGACCATATATCACCTACACTACTTGCAAAAGGTATTATATCTATTTTGTCTTTATACGAAAATTGTATATAATCATTTGCAGCATCTTCTGTTAAAATGTATTGCATTGCCTTTGTAAGTTCAGTTATTCCTTCTCCTGCCATACTTCCTGAATAATCTAAACAAAATGCCACATGTACTGGCTTTCTTAATTCTGTTTGGTATAAATTTAAGGCTAATTTTATAACCTCTTTACTTGGAGTTTTAATTGGAGAAATATATTTAGAAGTATCTATTCCCCAATTTGGGTTAAAAGTTTGTTTATCAACATTGTTTGAAATTCCACCATACCAAGTTCTTCTTCCTTTTTGTTCTAGCAATTTTTGCCCTTCATTACTCAATAAGTATTTTTGAATATTTTCAAATTTATTTTTACTATCAAGGTTTTTATTGTCTATATAGCAAAATGGCGCATCTGAGATAGAAACTCCATCTACTGGGTAAATTGCATATAATGGTTCTTTTCCTTTTGCAGTTAATTGTTTATTTATATTAATAATTGAAGATTCATAAGTAACTGCCGCCTCATAATCTCCATTTAAAAATAGTTCTTCTAAAAAATCTTCACTTCCAGATGACCTTTCTAAGCCTGTAAATAGTGTTTTTATTTTTCCTTTTAAATCTTCACTTTGTAAAATTTCTTCAGTTAATACTTCTGGGTTTCCTGCTAATGTTGAAACAAATCCTAAATAGCAAGATGCTCCACTATTTGTTGTTGTAGGATTTGACATACTAAATTTTAGCTTCTTGCTTGTTATTGCCTCTAAAATATCTTTTGTATATACATCTTTTCCAACAAAACCAAGTTCTTCTGCTTTAGATTTTTTTATTCCAAAAATAACTGGATTTATACTTGTACATTTTGAATTTGTTAAAGTTACCCCGCTATCTAGCATATAGCCCCATATTGAGTTAGAAAGCCAAACTGCATCATAATTTGAGCTATTTTTGTTAAGTTCTTTTATAATATCTAGAGTTCCTAAATATTCAAAATTAACATTATAGCCTTGAGTTTTTGCATAATCTGTAACTATTGTTTCTAATGCTTTATTTTCTCCACTTGCTAAAATGTTAAATGTATTTCTTGTACTAGCTGATTTTTTTGAAAGTGAAGAAGTATTTTCATTTTCTTTTATGCCATCTGAAAATGCACCAATTATTAAAATTAATATAATTATTATTGCAAAAATTATTGCATTTTTATTTTTTTTCAAAGCTCTCCCTCCCTTGCTTGATTTATTATATATTAATATAAAAATTTTAGCAATATTTTTTTGAATTTCCCTGCTATTTTTTTAGAAAATTATTAAAAAATTAATTTCAATCTTTCTTATTTTACAATACAAAAAAGAATGAATTAGAAAAATTATTCCCAATTCACTCTTTTTATATTTCTACATTCGCTGTTGCTAAATCTATTAGCTTTAAAACTCCATATAATTTGTAGGATCTAGGTAGTTTCCATCTTCTATCATTTCAAAGTGCAA
Organism: uncultured Clostridia bacterium; assembly: GCA_947168035.1. GTDB lineage: Bacteria > Bacillota > Clostridia > TANB77 > CAG-508 > CAG-269. Next base: position 12,453 of record CAMVKF010000013.1, read on the forward strand.
GTGATAGTCATCTGCTATTTCAAAACTTGCAGAATTACCTACTGTTCCTATTGTTTGTGAAGCTTTTACAACTTCTCCTTCTACAACAAACTCAGCTGTTAAAAGGTTTGAATATACTGTTTGAATTCCATTTTTATGTTCTATTATTACTGTTAAGCCATATCTTGGGTCGTTTTTTATAGAAGTTACTTTTCCATCTGCTGCCGCTGTTACTACACTTGTTTTATCTGCTTTTATATCTACACCGTTATGTGTTATCCATTCTTCAAGTGTATTAGAATAAACTAATGATTCTGGAGCAAATTCCCTTAATATTTCTCCTTTAATTGGTGCTACAAATTTTATTTCCTCTTTTTCTGTTTTAGGTGGAGTTGATTCTTGCTTTTGAGTTTTTGAATTATTTGTTACCTCTTTTGCAACACTGTTATTTTTTGTACTATTTACCGCTTCTACTTTACTGGTTGTATTTTGTGTATTTGTAGTGTTTACATTATTAGTAGTAGAATTAGAATCTATCTCATTTTTTGCTTCTTCTACCTTTTTTCCTATCTCAAGACTTACATCTTCAAAATCATCATTACTATTTACCTTACCAATATTTTTTTCTTGAACTTTTGCAAATTCCCCATTTTCTATTTCTTTGTTTGTATTCATTAAAAAAGCTATTAGAGTTGCAATTAAAATTCCTATAATAACAATTCCAATAATTATCATACTTAAAGTTAATTTTTCTTCACTCTCTTTAAAATGTACTCCCATATTTCCTCCTTAAAATCTCAATTTATTATATTGTTTACATTTTAAGGAGTTTTATACTTAATTAGCTTAAATTATTTTGCTAAATAAATTAAATTTTCTAATTCTTCTGGAGCATTTTTTAAATACACTTCTGCTAAATCTCTTATATCGTAATTTATGTATTTTTCCTTTTTTAAATCCTCTTCTATTTTCGAACCTTTTTTTAAATCAATATTATAGTCATTAATAATTTTGCCGGAAAATCTTTTTTTCTTTATTTTTATTTTTTCCTCTAAATTTATTATAATTGCATTTTCAAAAATTGTATATTTATTTATTAGCTCCTGTGGAAAATCAATATTTAAAATAATATTTGCTTTTGCCAAGCCTTTCTTTTTGTTATTTGTAACTGTAATTATGGTTCCATCCTCTTCAAACAATGTATTTTCAAGATTTTTAAAATATTTTATATTATTTGTAGCTATATTTATAGTTTTAAACTCAATAGATAGCTCTTTTATTAAATTCATTATCCATTCATCATTTGAATTTACAGCAATTGAAATAACACTTTTTTCAGGCTTTATATTATTTTGTAAACACTGAGTTTTAATAATTTTATGTGCCAATAATTTAAATAAATTTTTTCCTTGTATTACATTTAGTTGCATACTATAAAGTAAATTAACAAAATCAGCATCTTGCTTTAATTCTTTTGAAATTATTACATTTTTGCAAAATGGACCGTAGCTTTTTTGTTAATCTTTTTGGTGAAATTTTAACCTTGCAATTTTTGCTATAAATTGTAAATATGTCTTCTTTTAATTGTACAGGTTTAATTATTCTCTTTAGTAAATTTGCCTTTTTTGCTTCAATAAAAAAAATTTGCATATATAATCCTTCCTTTTCTATTGATATATATGCAAACTTTTTTATATTTATCCTTATTTTTTTATTGCAAGTATTTTAAATTGAATTGTTCCGTCTGGTGCCTCAACATTAACTATATCTCCTTTTTTATAGCCTAGTAGTGCTTTTCCCATTGGAGACTCATTTGATATTTTATTTTCGGCAACATTAACTTCTGTTGAACCTACAATAGTATATTCTACTTCTTCATTAAATTCTAAATCTAATAATTTAACTAAATTTCCTATTTGTACAGTTTTAGTGTCTATTTCTTTGCTATCTATTATTTTTGCATTTCTTATTTTTCCCTCTAAATCTGCTATTGCTTGCTCGTTTTCAGCTTGTGCTGATTTTGCCTCATCATATTCTGCATTTTCAGAAAGATCTCCAAAACCTCTTGCTGTTTTTATTCTTTCTGCTATTTCTGTTCTTTTTACAGTCTTTAGAAAGTTCAACTCCTCTTCTAATTTATCATACCCTTCTTGTGTTAAAATAACTTCTTGAATTTCTCCCATTATTCATCATTCTCCTTTTTACTTAAAATTGTTTTTTCTTTTTGAAAATTTATTGAACTTACAAAAAGACCCATTATGTATAAACCTAGTCCTAATGCATTTGTTACTCTTCCAAATGGAATTTGTGCAATAAGAACTATTCCATAATAACATAATATTATTAATAGAGGAAAAACTAATCCTTTTTCTAAAATTTTTGCTAAACCTATTTTATTATAAATAATTATATAATAAAGTAAGCAGCTTGCCCAAGTTAGTATTATTGGTAATATATATGGTTTAATAATATCTTTTATTCTTGTATTTGGAACATTTAATATTTTTACATCATCTTTAGAAATTGTTGTAGAATAATTTTCATTTATTTTGTTTATTAAGCTCTCTTTTTCCTCTTCTGAAATACTTGTTGATACTATTTCAACAGCATTACCAAACCTTTCATGTTCTTGAACTTTAACTTTTCTGTTTGTTAAAACTTCTTTTGAAATTTGATTTATTTTCTCTAAATCAAACTCTTTACTAGAAGACACTAATATTTGGTTTCTATTAGAGTAAAATAATTCTTTATTAAATCCTTTTGTTTTATAAATTATTGCACCACAAACAATAATTAGTAAAGCAATTATATATAATGTTTTTTTCATTTTCAAACCTTCCTTTCTATTAGTTTTCAAGCATATTTTTTGTAATTATAAAATTATAGATGCAACCTAATAATAATCCCCAGAATAGCACCATACCAAATGAGCTAATTGCAGTCCATTTTACAAATGTCAACACTACTGAACCAATAAAAATTGGTAGTAATTTTATAACACATTGTTTAAGCTCTTCTAAAAATAGTTTATTATTTAATTCCACATCATCTTCTTTTATTAAAAGTAGTTTTCTTACTATTGAATAATTAATAATTATAACAACTATCTCAGCTACAATACTTTCTATTGATATCATAACATTTGTATATCTTATAACTAATAAGTTTAATGCAACAAAACCTATAAAGCAAATGGAAGCTAAAACTCCTCTTTTTTTGTTTTCTATAATTAAAAATACCAGCAAAATTACTGTTATAATGCTAACCGCACAAATTACCTTTTTTATGCTATTTTTAGATATATCTGTACCTATGTAGTTATTTTCTGAAATTTTATATTTAAGTGGCATTTTTCCAGAATTTAGAACTAATGCTATTGTTGATGCAGATTTTAATGTTTTATTTATAGTTTCTTCATCAGTTGTTGCTTGGTTCATTGATAAATCTATAAATCCATTATCTATTGGGTCATCAAAGCTACTAGTAATTAATTCATTATCATCAATTGCTAAAACAATCTTTTTTTGAGAATCTTCTTCGTTTTCAAACTCTCCTTCTTCACTTTCATTTTCTTCTGTTTCTTCGGTTTCTTCGGTTTCATCTTTGGTAGAGTTTTCCGTTTTATATTCTCCATTACTTATGTCTTTTAAAGTGTTTTTACCAGTTTTGTCAAATTCAAATTGTATATAAACAACAGTACCACTTGTTCCAGTATTATAAACTGCTGAAGCTTTTTTTAAACTATTATTTGAAACAAATATATTTGATGAATCTTTTGAATCTCTCATTTCAAATTTACCTACTTGCAAAAGATTACTTGCTACATGGTCAGTCTCGCTATCTTCTGGAATTGCAAGATATATTCTACCGTTTTCTCCATCAAGTGATATATTGTAATCTTGTACATTTAGGCCTTTTAATCTCTCTTCTATTATTCTTTTTGATTCAACATAATTTTCGTAATTCAAAGTTTCATCTGGATTTACTTTACTTTCTGTTTTTATGTATGAATTGCTTTCAATTTGTGTATCTGAATATTTATCTGTATCTCCCACAACTTGTCCTTCTGAATTTGTTACTTGCTGAGCATTACTTACTTCAAATATAAACTCCCTATATCCTTTTAAATCTTTGCTATATTCAAATTCTTTTACAATATTTTTCATAACATTACCTTTTTGAACATATAGCCCTAAAAATGATACTAAACAAATAATTAAAATTGCTAAAATTTTTGTTATTAATTTTAAATTCTTTTCTTTCACTTTTACATTCCTCCTAAAAAAAGTGTAACCTTTAAATTGAAACTTTTTCTATTTTAGACCAAATATAAAAAAATATCAATATTTTTTTGAAATTTTTTTAAATTTGTTGTATAATACAGTTACAATTCACAGCTGAAATCACACGAAGTCCGCGCAAGTGATTAGTATATAATTTTTATGAGGACAGGGTGTGCAGGGCTGTTCAAAGATTTCCAAAAGTCCGTAAGGACTTTTGTCGAAATCTTTAGAATAGGCAGGACGATTAAAAATTATATATTAATCACGTTAGGCAGGACTAGAATAACTTAAGAGCTGTGAATAGTAACATAATAAAATATTAAAGGAGGAATTTAAAAAAATGCAAAACATTTTAAATTATTTATTTGAAACAAATGCAATTAAATTTTGCAAAGAAAATGAACCATTTTGGTATACTTCTGGAAAAATTGGACCATATTTTTTTAATAGTCAGTTCGTTTATGGAAGTGAGGAAGAAGCTAGTACATTCTTAAATTATATAACAGAAGAACTTCAAGAAATAAATGATGGAAAACAAAACAAATTTGATTTACCTAAAAAACTATTTGACAAAGTTTTAGCTCAGTATAATTCAAATAATATCTACAATGACGTTATTAATCAAATGAAGGACTATATTGAAAAAAATATTGGAGTAGATAATTTTGAATATATTTCAGGTGGAGAAAGAAGAGATTGGTATTTTTCTGTAATAATTGCTCATCTTTTAAATAAACCTCATTTAACAGTATTTAAAGATATGACTGCACTTTTAAGTACCCCAAATTTTGAAAATACAACTGAAATTTCTAACTTAAATGGAGCAAAAGTTTTACACTTAGCAGATTTAATTACAACTGCATCTAGCTATATAAAAATGTGGGTTCCAATTATTAATAATTTAAATGGTAAAATGGAACATACTTTAGTTATAATAGATAGAAATCAAGGTGGAAAGGAAAATTTAAAAGAAGTGGGTGTAACAAGCCATGCATTAGCTACAGTTAGTATCGACTTGTTTAAAACCGCATTAGAACAAAACATTATCAGCCAAGACCAATATAATATGATAGTAAAATATTTTAATAATCCAGATGAGACTATGAGAGAATTTTTGCTTTCTCACCCAGAATTTATAGAAAACAGCTTAAAATCTACAAATGAAAGAACTTTAAAAAGAGTACATACTCTAATAGATGAAGATTTGTATAATTTAAAAGAAAATTAATAATATTAATTTGTGCAATAATGTTATCATTCAGCCATAATTAATATATATTTTAGAATGGAGTGCGTAAGGCGAGCAACCGAAGCGTAAGCGAAGGGCGACTGGAGCAATCAACTTATGCGATCTCATAATATAAAAACTTATTTTTATATTATGAGATAAGGAAGATTGCGACACCAAACGAAATGAGAAAATATATATTAACTATGGCTGAATGGTAAAAAACCACCTACAAATTTAAAGAAAGGAATCATACTAAAAATGCCAAATATACATGATTATCTGTTATGGAGAGGAGATTTAGATTTTAAAGCTTCAACTTTCAATATTATTGATGATATGATTTTAGCTAGATTTTCTTATTTACCTTTTCATAAAATACAACTTGAAGAAATAGAAACTATTGAAAGTATTGCAAAAAAATTCAAAAAATTTGAAAATAAAGAATTTGCTTATAAAGGTGATAAAGAACTAATTAGTTTACTAGGACAAAGTAACCGTTTTAAAAATATGCATATAACAGACTTTAAAACAATTATTGATACAAATATTGAAAAACAATTTGCAGCAATAACTATTCATATTGATGACAGTAATATGTATATTTCTTATAATGGAACAGATGATACTATTGTTGGTTGGAAAGAAGATTTTAATTTAAGTTTTATGGAAAATATCCCATCACAAATTGAAGGTTTAAATTACTTAAAAACACAAGCTCAAAAAAATGACAAATCAATAAGAATTGGTGGACATTCGAAAGGCGGAAATATAGCTATATATTCAGCAATAAATTCAACTCAAGATATTCAAAGCAGAATTATTTCGGTTGTAAATTATGATGGTCCAGGATTTAATGAAAAGATTGCAAATTCAGCTAATTTTACAAAAATGCTTGATAGAATTTTTACATATATGCCACAAGAATCAATTGTAGGCAGGCTACTTGAACATAAAGAACAGTGTACTATTGTTCAAAGTAATGAAAAAGGAATATTTCAGCATGATATATTTTCTTGGCAAGTAATTGGCACTAAACCAATTATTTTAAATAAACTTACTGATAATAGTAATATTCTAAATAAAACAATTAATGCTTGGTTAAAAGAATCTTCTATAGAACAAAGAAAAATTTTCGTTGATACTATTTTTGAATTACTTTATTCAACAAAAGCTTCTACTATATCTGAATTAAAATTAAAAAACTTTAATATTTTTTTAAAAAACTATAATAATATTAATGATGATGAAAAAAAGGTAATCAATGAAATGATTTCTATATTTATAGATAGCATAAAAAAAAGTATAATTGATAATTTAAAAGAAAAAAAATCAAAATAAAAAATATATAGAAAGGAAAGATTTATTATGAAAGAAAATGTTGTTTTTTACAAATGTAATCACTGTGGAAATTTAATTGGACTTATCTCTGGTAATAGTGAAAATCTTACATGTTGCGGTAAACAAATGGAAGGGTTAATCGCAAACACTAATGATGCAGCAACAGAAAAACATGTACCAGTATATGAAAGGGTTGGAAATGAAATTATAGTAAAAGTAGGTGAAGTTCCACACCCTATGGAAGATGAGCATTATATTATGTGGATTGCTCAAGTTACAGGAAATAGTACTACTAGAGTAAAACTTTCACCAAATACAAATGCAGAAATTAAACTTCCATATATTGAAAATTCAGGCCTTTATGCATATTGTAATAAGCATGGTCTTTGGAAAACTGTAGTTAAATAATAGTTAAAAAAGATGTAATTTTACTATAAAGTAAAATTACATCTTTTATTTTGGCGCCTTGTGCAGGGCTCGAACCTGCGACCATCCGGTTTGTAACTAGACTTTTTTTCATTGCTTTGCAATGTTCAAAAAGTCAGTTACTGCACTTCCTCAAGCTCACTTCCTCTGCCTCTGGCAGCGTTCGCTTTCGTCGCAGTTAACATCCTCGCTGCGCCCGGCTGTTAACCTAATTGCAATAAAAAAAAACTAGTCTTATGACTAGCTTGGCGCCTTGTGCAGGGCTCGAACCTGCGACCATCCGGTTTGTAACTAGACTTTTTTTCATTGCTTTGCAATGTTCAAAAAGTCAGTTACTGCACTTCCTCAAGCTCACTTCCTCTGCCTCTGGCAGCGTTCGCTTTCGTCGCAGTTAACATCCTCGCTGCGCCCGGCTGTTAACCTAATTGCAATAAAAAAAAACTAGTCTTATGACTAGCTTGGCGCCTTGTGCAGGGCTCGAACCTGCGACCTATCGGTTAACAGCCGAGCGCTCTACCAACTGAGCTAACAAGGCATAAAACTAGCGACAACCTATCTTCCCAGCAGGGTAACCCGCAAGTATTTTCGGCAC
>CAMVKF010000014.1 GCA_947168035.1 uncultured Clostridia bacterium
CCACTTGAAGTTACTTTTTCTAAATTGAATTTACTTTTTCAATTGACCATTTTTTGTTTCCTTTCTTTTAATATACAATTTCAATGTGCTCTATATATTAAACTGTTTTCTCTGGACATAGAGGGCTAAAAAAGAACATAGAGTTCTTTCTTTTGCCTCTACAAAACAGTAAATTATACTTTATATTATACCATATTTACATAAAGAAGTCAAAATTGTGCATAAGTATATGTGAAGAATAATCATCAAATAATTCACGGATGTGTGATGAACTATATGTAAATAACTCAAGGGAGGCATATGTATGAAAAGAAAAATCTATGATAAATTTGATTATATTGAAACAGAAATATTGAAAGAAGAATGAAAAAGCAGTGAACAAAATTCACTGCTTTTTCATTTTAGGTTTAGATATTAAAGAAGCAATATAACCAAAAAATACGGCTGCTGCAATTCCGCCAGCTGATGCTTTTAAACCACCTGTAAATGCACCTAATAAGCCATTTTGCCTTACTGCTTCAATAGTTCCTTTTGCTAAGTTATTTCCAAAACCAAGAAGTGGAACTGTTGCACCACAACCTGCAAAATCAACTAAATATTTATAAATACCAAGTCCACCTAAAACAGTACCTAAAGTTACAAAAGTAACTAAAATTCTTGCAGGGGTTAATTTTGTTTTATCTATTAAAATTTGACCGATTACGCAAATTAAACCACCTACAACAAAGCTCCTAAAAAGGAGCATCCAATCAAAATTTTGCAAAAAATTCATAAGCATCTTCCTTTCAATTTTTAGAATTGATATAAAAATTTTTTATAATTTTACTAGTCCTGCTTAACGGCAAAACTTTTTATTTATTTGCTCGGCTCTTCCCACTGATGCTGTAACAATGCTTCCAGCATTTAACAGCATTCAGCGGTCCCCCCGAGACCCTCGCTAAAAATAAAAAGTATCGCCTTGCGCGGACTTTGAATTACTTTTAAATTTTTATATCAACTGTAAAAAGTTTAAATTTCAATAGAAATTGCCTGGGCAATTCCTGGAATAGATTCCCCCTGCTGTGCACTCATAGAATTCATAAGTGCGCCTGTTGCAATTAAGAGAATTTTGTTAATTTTTTTAGATTTTAATTCATCAAACAAATAACTAGAAAAAACACTTGCTACACAGCCACATCCACTTCCACCTGAATGAGTGTCTTGTTTTGATTTATCAAATATTAAAACACCACAATCATTATAAACAGATTTTATATTAAATCCGTTTTTTCCGAGAAAGTTCAAGTAGTATATCTTTACCAATATGCCCCAAATCTCCTGTAATTATTGCATCATAGAAGCTTGGGGATCTTCCTGTATCATTAAAATGTGTAAGTAAAGTATCTAGTGCAGCAGGTGCCATAGCAGCCCCCATATTATTTGCATCTTTTATACCCATATCTACAATTTTGCCAGAGGTAATAGTTGTAATAAAAGGACCATTTCCTTCTTTTGCAACCATTGCTGCACCACATGCTGTAACAGTCCATTGTGAACTTGGAGGTCTTTGGTTTCCAAGTTCTAGGGGAAACCTAAATTGCCTTTCTGCACTACAAAAGTGGCTAGATGATGAACAAATTGCATAATTTATGCCATTTTCTACAAAAACTGAAGCAAGTTGCAAGCCTTCCACAAAAGTAGAACAAGCACCAAAAATTCCATAAAACGGGATATTAAGTTCTCTTAAACCGAAACTTGAAGAAATACATTGGTTAATTAGGTCTCCTGCAAAACAATATTCAACTTTTTGCAAAGGAACACCAGATTTAGAAATTAAAGCATTTACAGTTTCTTTAACAATTTTACTTTCAGCCTTTTCCCATGTTTTTTCTCCCCACATTTCATCTTCTAAGCATTTATCAAAATACTTTGCAAGTGGTCCGATCTGCTTCTTTAGGACCTACAATACTTGCCGTACTTAAAATAGTAGGGGGATTATCAAATTTAATTGTTTGTTTACCTAATTTTTGCATAAATAAAAAATCCTTTCAATAAAAAAATAAATTAAATTACACTAGTACTACTCCGGCTATTTAATACAAAATATATTATACCTACAATAATTGCAGTAGAAATTCCATAAACAAGTACAGGTCCTGCAACAGTAAACATTTTGCTTCCAACACCCATTACATACCCTTCAGATTTATATTCCATAGCAGGAGAAACAATAGAATTTGCAAAACCAGTAATTGGAACTAAAGAGCCTGCTCCTGCAAATTTTCCTATTTTATTAAAAATATTTAGACCAGTTAAAAAGGCAGAAAGCCCAATAAGTAAAATTGAAACTATAGTTGAAGAAGAAGTTTCATCTAAACCCCTATATTTACAATACATAAAAACAATTTGCCCAATAGCACAAATTAAACCACCAACCCAAAAAGCGTTAAAACAATTCTTTAAAATAGGGGAATTAGGTGATTTTTTATCTACATAATTTTGGTAATCTTTAACAGTATCTGTTGGTTTATCCATAATAAATCACGACCCTTTCTAAAATTATAATTACCAAAATTAAAAAAAATATGCAAAATTATATAGTACGTTTTAAATTTTTATGTTATAATAATGGTACTAAAAATAAAGGATGTAAAAATATGATAAAAGAAATAATAAAATATGGAGAAGCTGAAGTTACATATAAAAGCAAACAGGAATTAGCCAAAAAACCAATTTTATATAATTTATTTTGGGAAACAACATTAAGATGTAATGCTAAATGTAAACATTGTGGTAGTAGAGCAGGCGAAGAATGTAATTTTAAAGATGAATTAACTACTGAAGAAATTGAAAATGCTTTGCAAAGTATTGCTAATAAATATGATGCAAGCAAAATTTTATTAAATATTACCGGTGGAGAGCCTTTAGTAAGAAAAGATTTATTTGAAGTAATGGATTTTGCTAAAAAATTAGGCTACCATTGGGGAATGACGACAAATGCTATGCTTATAAATGATGATATTATTGAAAAAATGAAACAAACAGGTATGACTACAATTTCTATAAGCCTAGATGGATTAGAAAATTCACATGATGAGTTTAGAGGCGTAAAAGGTTCTTTTGTAAAAATAATAGAAAACATAAAAAAATTGAAAAATGCTAATTTTCTTAATTATTTACAAGTAACTACTGTAGTAAATAAATTAAATATTAAAGAATTAGAAGAAATGTATACAAAAATGAAAGAATTGCAAATTGATTCCTGGCGAATTGTAAATATGGATCCAATAGGTAGAGCTCAAGATAATAGTGAATTAGCACTTGAAAAGGAAGATTATAAATATTTACTAAATTTTATAAAAGAAAAAAAGAAAAAATCAAAATTTGATGTAACCTATGGATGTACACATTTTGTTGGTATGAAATACGAAAAGGAAGTAAGAAACCATATGTTTTTTTGCGTAACAGGTTTTACAACAGGAAGTATTTTATATAATGGAGATATTTATGTTTGTCCAAGTGTTGAAAGAAGAAAAGAGTTGGTGCAAGGTAATATTAGAACTGATGATTTCGTTGATGTTTGGGAGAATAAATTTAAATGGTTTAGAGATTTAGACAAACTAAAATGTAAGGAATGTGAAAACTGTAAAGATTGGAGATATTGCAGAGGAGACTCTTTAGATACGTGGGATTTTAATAATAATCGACCTAAATTATGTTTAAGCAAAATTTTGGAAGGAGATGTTTAAAAATGAAAAAATTAAAAAAGGTATTTATGAGTTTTGGAGCTTTTATAATTGGAACGGTTTCAAAAGTATCAGCAGTAGCAACAAAATATGGTATATTTGCGCCTGAAATGGTAGAAGATAAATATGGCGTATATGATCCTAATATTATAGATATTCCTGCTAAATATGGTGTTTTTGAACCTGTTGAGCCAAAATATGGGATTTTAGAACCTACAATTAGCGAAAAGCTAGCTAGAATAGGAAAATTTGCAATTCCTGTTATACTGTTCTTTATAGGGTTATTTGTGATTTTAAATAAGAAAATAACCAAAAAAACAAAAGCAATAGTTGTTTCTATTTTAGTTATATTAGCAATATTTGGATATGTATTAATGAATTATATTGCAACAAATTTTTAATTTAATAAAAAATGTTAAAAGGAGGCTATTTAAAAGTAGCCTCCTTTTAACATTTAAATTTTACTCTGCTTTTAGAAAAGAATATTTTTAAAGTATTATGCAAATTAATCCTCCACTACCTTCGTTTACTATTCTCTCTAGCGTTTCTTTAAGTTTCATTTGAGCTTCTTCTGGCATTTTAGAAAGTTTTGTTTGTAAACCTTCATTTACAAGTTCATGTAAGCTTTTTCCAAAAATATTCGAATTCCATATTTTTTTAGGGTCATTCTCAAATTCAGAAAGAAGATAATTTACTAATTCTTCAGATTGCTTTTCAGAACCTACGATTGGGGATACTTCTGTTTCAATATTTGCTTTTATAATATGAAGGCTAGGGGCAGTTGCTTTTAATTTAACACCAAATCTAGAACCTTGTTTTACCATTTGAGGTTCATCTAAAATAAGGTCATCTATAGAAGGAGTAACAATTCCATAGCCTTTTTCTTGAGCTTCATTTAAGGCATAAGCAAATTTATTGTATTTATTTTTGGTTAAAGCCAAATCACCTACAATTGCAAACAAATCTCCTTCATTGGAAATTTGTACACCAGTCATACTTGTTAAAACTTCATAAAATAAGCTATCTCTTAATATAATAGAAATATTTACAATTCCTGTACCTAAGTCAATATTATCAATTTGAGTTTTAGTTATTATATCTGATGTATTTATTGAGTTACAGCAACTTTTTGCTTCTTTTAGAATTGAAATATCGCTAAATGATTCCATAATATTTGTATATAATTGTTGTTTAATAGGGTGAGAAAACTCCAAACCATTAACCCATTTTGGAAAAGCAAAATTTACTTGGCTTATAGGAAATTCTAGTAATATTTTTGAAAATATATTAGTAATATCTGTAATATTTAAGTTTGCACAATTTATAGGTAGTACTGTTACATTATATTTTTGAGATAAAGATGTGGCTAAGTTTTGAGCTACTTCACTTTCAGGGTGTGCAGAATTTAAAACAATTATAAAAGGTTTATTTATTGCTTTTAGCTCTGAAACAACTCTTGTTTCAGCTTGAACATAATCTTCCCTTGGAATTTCAGAAAAACTTCCATCAGTTGTAATTAAAATTCCAATTGTAGAATGTTCTTCAATAACTTTTTTTGTACCAATTTCTGCAGCTTGTTCAAAAGGCATTTCAGCTTCTTGCCAAGGAGTTTTTACCATTCTTGGTTTGTCATCTTCTAAATAACCAATACTATTAGGTATTAGGTAACCTACACAATCTACAAGACGTGTTTTAAGTTTTAAGGTATTATCAATAGTTATTTCCACAGCCTCATTTGGTACAAATTTAGGCTCTGTGGTCATAATTGTTTTTCCAGCAGCACTTTGAGGCAACTCATCTTTAGCTCTCTCTTTTTTGTAATCATTGTCAATATTTGGAATAACAAGTAAATCCATAAAGTTTTTTATAAAAGTTGATTTTCCGAGTTCTAACAGGACCTACAACTCCAACATATATGTCTCCATCTGTTCTTTGGCTTATATCTTTATACAATCCAATATTTTCCATTATTAATTTCATTCCTTTCCTGAGGTTAAACCTCATATGTACTTGTATTACTAATCTATATGAGCTTATTTGTAGTTTATGACAAATTTTAGGAATTTTAAATTTGTATTGAAAATATGATTACAAAAATATTACAAATAATTTACATTTTGATTACATTTTTTTAAAAGACCTTGTAAAAAAAATATAATTAAGTATAATTAAAAATAGAAACGAAAAAAATTTAAAAAAAATTAAATAATAGGGAGGTTTTATGAACAAGCTAAAGAAAACATTAACAATTGTATTTATAATACTTTTTTTGCTAGGTACATATTCAAAAAATGTATTAGCTAGTAATAATGAAAATTTATATGGAAAGCTAGAATATTCTGAGGATTTTAAAAAGTGGCAAGAGCTTCCAGAAGAAGAAAAAAATAAGGTTTTGATTCCAAGAATATATGATATTGAACATTCTAATAATTCTTCTGCAAATATATTATATAAGGCAAGATTATTAGGTGCTAGTATTAATCAAAAATATAGTTTAAAGGATGTAATTCCTAATAATTTAACTATTAGAAACCAAAAACATACTGGATCGTGCTGGACATTTGCAGCACTATCTTCTCTAGAAACAAACCTTGCAATATCTAATTACAAAAATGGTACAAATACATCTAAGGTTTATGATTATTCAGAAAGACATATGGAATATGCTAATAGTAAAACATTTGCTAATAATGTAGAAAATAAATATGGATACAATAGAAAACCAGGAAGTGGGGGATATTTCCTTTTTGCAGAATCATACTTAACAAATGGTCTAGGAGCTGTAAATGAAACAGAAATGCCTTTTGAGGATAATGAAAACATAATTAATATAAGTGAAATACAAAATAAAACAGTTTCTAGCCAAGTATATGATACAATTCATTTTGAAGATTATGGAAAAAAGACTGGTGAAGAAAAAACTAAAATAATGAATGAAATTAAACAACATATTCAAAATTATGGTTCAGTTTCTGCAGGAATACATGGCGCTTTTGTATCTTCAATGGGTAGCGAATGTTATAATAATACTACTGGAGCAAAATATTGTAATAATCAAACTTCTCACTTACCAGACCATAATGTATCAATAATTGGTTGGGATGATAATTATAGTATAGATAATTTTGTAGAAGGTTCTAAACCTACCTCAAATGGTGCTTGGATAATAAGAAACTCTTGGGGAGAAAAAGCAGAATATACTTTATTAGAGTTAAAAGAAGAAATATTTAATAAAAATAAATCAGCGTGTATTTCAAGGGGATGGAATTCTGCAGGAGAAATCCCAAACGAAGTTGTTGAAAGTTTTGGTTATACAATAAACGGTGATAAAGCATATATAAAAATAGGTGACAATGGTATTATGTATGTCTCATATGAAGACTGTAATATATCTAAAACAGTTTATGGTATTATAAAGGCTACTGATACTGTTAACTATGAAAATATATATCAATATAATGAATTTTTCCCAGTTGGAAGTGTAGCATTGTATAATTCAAAAATATTTATTTGTAATGTCTTTGATAAAAAAACCACAGGTCAAGAATATTTAACACAGGTATCATTGTATGCACTAGAGACAAACAAATGTAAAGTATATGTAAATCCAAATGGGGCAGGTAAGACAAAGAATGATTTACAAGAAGTAAAACTTAGAGCAGGAGACGCGGAAACTATTAATGCAGGCTACCATACTTTAGAATTTGCTAATCCAGTTGAGATAAAGGGAAATAAATTTGCAGTTGTAATAGAGATTGAAGCAGTAGGACAAAGTCAAGTAGCTGTTCCTCTAGAAATCAAGTATGATGAAAATGAAGCCTTTAATAGTATAAATGTTGAAACAGGCAAATGTTTTATAGGTTCAACAGATAATAATAATGAATATAAATGGGATGATTTAGGTAAACTTTCAGAAATAAACTCAAACTTAAAAAATGGTGATAGTACAATTAAAGCATTTACAGTATCTGGATTACAGGATGGGTCTTTAAAAAATATTGAAATAACAACACCACCTACTAAAACAAAATATTTTGAAGGTGAAAATTTTGATAAAACAGGAATGGTTGTAAAAGCAAATTATAATAGTAAAACTAATTCATCTGTTATATTAGAGGAAGGAAGTTATACTATTACAAATGGAACTAACTTAAAAGCGGATCAAACAAGTGTAACAATTAGTTATGAAAATAAAAGTGCTGAACAACCAATAACTGTAGAAAAAAATAGTGTTACAGAATTAAAAATAAAAACTCCACCAACAAAAACTGAATATAAAGAAGGTCAAAATTTTGATAAAACAGGAATGGTAATAGAAGCTACTTTCCAAAATGGAAGCAAAAGAGAAATAACAGATTATACAATAGAAAATGGATCTAATTTAAAAGCAAATCAAACGAATGTAAAAATTTCTTATGGTGAGAAAAGTGTGGAACAGCCTATTACAGTTACTCCAAATCCATTAATGGAAATAAAAATAACTAAAGCACCAAATAAAACAAAGTATAAAGTTGGTGAAAATTTTGACAAAACAGGAATGGTAATAACAGGAATTTACCAAGACGAAAGCACAAACGAAATTATTAACTATACAATAGAAAATGGCACAAATTTATCAAAAGACCAAACAAGTGTAACAATAAAATATGAAGGAAAAACAGTAGAGCAACCAATAACAGTTGAAGAAAATGCACAAAATTCAAATTTTGATAATGCACAATGTAATATAAGTAATGTAAAATATTACACATTTACTGACACTAGTAAAAAAGCATACTTAGTAATGGATGTAGTAATTGACAAAATATTAAAAAATAATGTAAATGATAGTTATGAATACTATTGGTATTTATCTTCAAATAAAAATGAAAGTAATATAGAAAACTGGACAAAAGTATCTGAATATAGTTCATCTGACGATAAAATAAAATTTGAAATAAATTCAAAAGATATTAAAAATAGTGATATAAATTCAAATGATTTGTATATCTATATTAAAGAAGTTGCTATAAAAGGAGAAAATAAAGCAACACTAGTTTCTAAGCCAATGAACATAAATTCTGAAGTAACTATCGAAACATATCGTGATGGTGCACAAGTTACTAACTCAAATTCAGGAAATGAAACATCAAATAATGGAGGAGACAATACAAGATCAACAACAAGATTACCTAATACAGGATTTAGAAATATATTAATAATATTATTATTTATAGCAATAGCTGGCATAGTATTCTTCATTAAATATAAAAATTTACATAAATATATTAAATAATTAGAGTAATATAAATATTATTAAAAAATACTTTGAGTTTATAAATAAATTCAAAGTATTTTTTTGACTTTTTTCTAAAAATTTGGTACAATTCAAAATATATAATAAAGAGCTAACCAAGAAAGGGTGTGATTTTATGGTGGAAATTGAAGAGAGCATTAGAACATTAACTAACTTAAATAATAGATTAAAAGATTTAGGTGATTCACTTTGACATAAACCGTTTAGAAGTTGAATTAAAAGAGTTAGAAGAAAAAACAACTTTAGCAAACTTTTGGGAAGACAGCCAAAAATCAAGTATAGTTTTAGAAAAAATAAAAACTATAAAAAATAAAGTTTCTAATTATAGAAGTTTAGAAGAAGAATTGCAAAATATAATTGAACTTTCTGAATTACTTAAAGTTGAATATGATGAAGATTTAGCAATAGAAATGGTAAAAGATATTAAAAAAATAGAAAAAACAATAGAAAAGTTTGAGATTGAAACTTTGCTTTCAGGTAAGTATGATAAAAATAATGCAATTTTAACAATTCACCCAGGAGCTCGGTGGAACAGAGGCTATGGATTGGGCAGAAATGCTTTATAGAATGTATACAAGATGGGCAAATAAAGTAGGGTATAAAGTAGAAGAACTTGACTATTTAGAAGGTGATGAAGCAGGTCTTAAATCTGTAACTTTTGAAGTAATTGGGGAAAATGCTTATGGCTATTTAAAAGGAGAAATGGGAGTACATAGGCTTGTTAGAATTTCACCTTTTGATAGTGGAGGTAGAAGGCACACATCTTTTGCATCTTTAGAAGTACTTCCCGAAATTTCGGAAGATGTAGATATCTATATTAATCCCGAGGATATAAAGATGGATGTGTTTAGAGCATCTGGTGCTGGTGGGCAACATATAAATAAAACATCATCAGCAGTAAGACTTACACATATTCCAACAGGAATAATTACAAGTTGCCAAACTCAACGTTCACAATTTCAAAATAGAGATTTTGCTATGAAATTACTTAAATCTAAGCTTTTAGATTTAAAAGAAAGAGAACATAAAGAAAGGGTAGAAGAGCTAAAAGGCGTGCAACGTGATATTGCTTGGGGTAGCCAAATAAGGTCATATGTTTTTTGCCCATATACATTAGTTAAAGACCATAGAACAAATTATGAAGTTGGAAATGTACAAGGGGTAATGGATGGAGATTTAGATGGCTTTATAGAGAGCTATTTAAAAAGTGCAAAGTAGTTACTATTCACAGCTCTTAAGTTCTATTAATCACTGGCGCGGACTTCTGACAAGCATAGCTGTGAATAGTAACTAAAAGTAACATAACATAAATGCGTGAATAATATATAAAGAAGCCATATTTAAATTTAAATAGGCCAAAAAAAGAATTAAAGAAGGTGCCAAAATTATGGACACAGTAGTATTAAAATTTGGAGGAAGTTCAGTTGCAGATAACATTAAATTAAATGTTGTTGCAGAAAAAATAAGAGAGTTTTATATTGATAATAAAAAAATAGTTGTTGTAGTTTCTGCTCAAGGAAATACAACAGACATGTTAATAAAGGAAGCTATGAGTTTATCTAGTGTTCCAAATGAAAGAGAATTAGATGTTTTGCTAAGTTCAGGTGAACAAATGTCAATGGCAAAACTTGCAATTTTACTAAACAGATTAGATATGAAAGCAATTTCGCTAACACGGTTGGCAAGCAGGTATTTATACAAATAACACAAATCAGGATGCTATAATAGAAAACATAGATACATCACGAATTGAAAAAGAACTAAATAACGGCAATATAGTTATTGTTGCAGGGTTTCAAGGAATAAACGAAAATTTAGATATTACAACTTTAGGTAGAGGTGGGTCAGATACAACAGCTGTTGCAATAGCTGCAAAACTTAAAGCATCAAAATGTTATATTTTTTCTGATGTAGATGGAGTTTACACTGCAGACCCAAGAAAAACCAAGCTAGCAAGAAAAATGGATACAATTTCTTACACAGAAATGCTAGACATTGCAGATGAAGGTGCTAAAGTCCTTCATAATAGATGTGTAGAAGTTGGAGAAAAATTTGATGTGCCAATAGAGGCAAAATCAACTTTTAAATTATGTAAAGGAACAATAATAAATAATAAAATTGAAGGTGGATATGTTAAAAGTATTGTGAAAAATGATAATCTTCAATATGTCCATATAAAATCAGAAGGATATTCATTAGAAAAGTTTAATACAATTTATAATTCATTTATAGAAAATGAATTAAATGTAAAAAATTTAGTAAATAGTAGTGAAACAAATTTGAATTTATCATTTACAATTCCAAAACAAAAATTTAACAAATTAGCTACATTGTTAGAGGATGAATATCAAGAAGTAGAAGCATCTTATTTAGATATTACAAGAATATCTATAATAGGAAATGGAATAATGAGCAATAATATAATTTTAAACAAAACTATGAAGATAATTGAAGAAAATAAGCTAGATATAATAAGTATGGAAATAAATGAAGCAAAAATTGCAATAATTTTTAAAGAAGTAATCTCAGATGAGATTTTAGATGAGCTTCATAGAGAATTGATAAATTTCAAATAGATAAAAAGATTTGAAACTATAAAAATGGGTATAATTATACTCATTTTTTGTTACTTGAAAATTTTAAAATAAATTAAAAGTTTTCAATCTAATTTCAATAAATGTATTGTTATAATAAAAGCAACAATTCTACTAAATGGTTAAAACATTAAAGCAAAATAAGGAGGATAATTATATATGAAAAAAGTTTATTTGGGAATAGGAGTAATAATTTTAATATTAATAGTAATTGTTTTAAGTATGCTAAAAAATAATAGTACAACAAGCACAACAGTTTCAAAAATTTATAAAGCAAGCGAATTGTTTACTCGGAAAGGATTTGCAGCAAAATGCTGATACTTCAAATGCTACAAAATACACTGTATCAGATGGAGAAAACATAACAATAACAAAAGCTGGAACTTATGTTATATCAGGAACAGCTAAAAATGTAACAATATATGTAGAAACAGGAGATTCAGATAAAGTTCAAATTGTATTAGATAACCTGTCTGTTACTAATGAAACAATGCCAGTTATATATGTAAAAACAGCAGATAAAGTATTTGTAACATCAACTGGAAGCAATACTTTAAAAGTAACAGGTACATTTGCAAAAGATGACAGCAACAATTTAAATGCTGTAATTTTTTCAAAACAAGATATAACTTTTAATGGTACAGGAACATTAAATATTGAATCTTCTAAAAATGGTATAACAGGTAAAGATGATATTAAAATAACAGGTGGAACATATAACATAAAATCAACAGCAGTTGCAATAAGAGCAAATGATTCAATTAGAATAGCAGATGGAACATTAAATTTAAATGCTGGAACAGATGGCTTACACGCAGAAAATAGTAGCGATGATTCTAAAGGATATATTTTTATAAGTGGAGGCACAATAAATATTGAAGCAACAGATGATTGTATCCATGGAGGCTCTGCCCTTCAAATAGATGATGGAACTTTTTCACTAAACGGAGCAGAAGGTATAGAAGGAACGTATGTACAAATAAATGGAGGAAATTTAAAGATAAAAGCAACAGGGGACGGAATAAATGCAGGAAGTAAATCAGAAAGCTATAATGTTACAATCGAAATTACAGGAGGAGATATTACAATAACAATGGCTGATGGAGATACAGACGGTATTGATTCAAATGGAGATTTAATAGTATCTGGAGGAACCATAAATGTAACAGGTAATTCTACATTTGATTATGATGGCACAGCAACTTATTTAGGAGGTACAATTTACATTAATGGTGTTAAAGTAGATACTATTCCAAAATCCTCTGAAGGAGGAAAATAAAATTAAGTTACTATTCACGGCTATAATCACTAGAAGTCAGTGCAAGTGATTATATTTGTGAATAGTAACAAAACGTATTTTGTTTAAAAACTTTATTTCCACAATGTGTAACTATATCTTATAACATCCCAATTTGACTTATTACCATATACTTTAAATGTAGCGCTTACAATAGATGTTTCGTTTGAAGGTATTGTATGCATAGCATTATTAATATCAAATGTTTTGTTACTTGAAACAAAACTTAATTTTAACAATCCATTAGTTGTAGTATTTTCATTTCTGGGAATTAAATCAAAATAAAAATCCTTTTTATAATATCCCATATATTCATTTGATTCATAAGCTAAATCTAAATTTTTTTCAATACCATCTAATAATGGAAAATCAAAATCATCAAATATAACTTTAAATATAGGATTATTATGTAATTCTTCTTTTATAGGATTACTAATTGAGAAATTCATATAAAAAACCTCCTTCTTTACAGTCTATTAAAATATATTGGATTTAAAGATACTTTGCTTAAACTGCAACCTTTGTTATTTTATGTTAATTAAATGCTTGTTTTTTTTCTCTATATATAGTATAATCGATTTTGACATATAAGTAAAATATATATTATTTATATTTGATATAAAGGAGATTTATATGGACTTTTCAAAGTATAATTTTGATTTAAATTTATATAAAGTTTTTATTACTGTTGCACAAACTAAAAATATTTCAAAAGCAGCAGAATTATTGTATATATCACAACCTGCAATAAGTTATAATATAAAGATGTTAGAAAACACATTAGGAGGAAAACTATTTTTTAGAACACCTAAAGGTGTAGAACTAACACCTGAAGCAGAAAAATTATACAATACAGTAAGTGAAAGTTTTAATATGCTATCTTTAGGAGAAAGAATTTTTAAAGAAGATGGAAATTTAGAAAACGGAGAATTATTTATTCGGATGCAATCCAAGTATATTTCAAGTTGGCTTATATCCATATATAAAGATATTTCACGAAAAATTTCCGAACATAAAATTACATATTATCAGTAAGCCTTCAGTTGATTTAGTAAAAATGTTGAAAAATCACGAGATAGATATGGTTGTTCGTAAATTTGGAGAAGAAATTTCATTTCAAAATTTTTCTGTAAAAATCGTTTCTGAAATAAATCACTGTTTTTTTTGTGGAAGTAAATATAAACATTTAGCTGAAAAAAGAAATCTAACATTAAAGGAATTATCTCAATATCCACTTTTATTATTAAACCAAACAAGTTATGAAAGAAGGATGTTAGATGCGGACTTTAAAAAACAAAAAATAAAATTAGAGCCAATAATGGATTTTACATATCATGCACCAATAGTATATTTAGTTAAACAAGGATATGGTATAGGGTATACTTTAAAAGGGTCAATAGAAAATGAACTAAAAACAGGCGAACTATTTGAATTAAATATTGAAGGGCTCTCATTATTGCATAATTTAGGTATTATATATAATTCAAATTATCTTTCAGTTGGAGCAAGAAAATTATTAGAAATAATTGATAATACAGAAATTTAAAAGTATAATTAAAAAATTTAAAAAAATTCAATTTTATTTCAATAATTACCGATTAAAATTAGAATATAACCTATAAAAAAGGTTAAATCTAAAAAGAAAGAGGTGATTTATTTGAAAAAAGCAAACTGGGTTACAAAGGTATGTGAGTGGTAAAGCTATTTTTTTACCACCACATACATATTTATGATTAAAAAAAAGATATAATAAAAAGGTGGAGTTAAAAGTGAATATATTAATTATAGAAGATGAATATAGCTTAGCAGATGCAATAGCAGAAACATTAAAAAACGAGAAATTTAATTTTTGTATTAAGACAAATGGTGAAGATGGAGAAGATGAGGCATTCACAGAAAACTATGATTTGATTTTATTAGATGTTATGCTTCCAAAGAAAAATGGATTTGAAATATTAAGGACATTACGTCAAGCAAAAATAAAAACACCAATAATAATGCTTACTGCTAAATCTGAGATGGCAGATAAATTAAACGGATTAGAACATGGTGCAGATGATTATATAACAAAACCATTTGCAATGAGGGAATTAATGGCTAGAATAAAAGCTGTTTTAAAAAGGACGAATAATATTGAAAATACAGATTATTTGGAATATGGAGATTTAATATTAGACCTAAAAAATGCAAAATTAAAGAGTAACAATAACGAAATTCAAATAAGTGGTAAAGAATTAGAATTAATTGAGCAATTATTAATGAATAAAAACCAAATATCTTCAAGAGAAAGCCTAGCAGAAAGAATTTGGGGGTATGAAAGTGATAGCGAATATAACAATGTGGAAGTTTATATAACATTTGTTAGAAGAAAACTTAAATTAATAGAATCTAATGTAAATATAAAGGCTATTAGAGGAGTAGGTTATAAATTGGAAATTAAAAACTTGTCCGCCGAGTAAAAAGCACAATTCATTTCCAAATCGATGTGTGTTATTTAGAAAAAAGAGAGGAGCAAGAAAATGATAAATAAATTAAGAAAAAAGATTTTTTGGATAATTCAAATTTCACTTTCAGTAATAGTCTTAGGAGTAATAATATTATTTACAACTTATAACTATAGAAATACTATAGCTTCTTCTGTAATGTTTATGAATAGATTAGAGGGAAAAATAGAAAAGAAAGAGGATAAGCCAAAAGAATTAAATGATGAAAATAATGTTGAAGGTGTGTATAAAATAGAAGTTAATAACGATAATGCAACTTCAAAGTCAGATAACATAACTGATGAAATAAAAAACTATGCTATAAAAGTAAGTAATAGTAATTTTAATGAAGGCTATATTGAAAATTACATATATAAAGTAAGAAAGTTAGGTATAAATGGAAAAGAAGTAACTTTAATAGAGAGTGAAAGCACAATAAAACAATTAAAAACTACAATGGTTGTTTCTATTTTAATAGGCTTGGGAGGATTAATAATAATTTATATAATTGCTAAAAAAATTGCAAAAACAATAGTAAAACCTGTAGAAGAAACATTTGAAAAACAAAAACAATTTGTCTCAGATGCATCTCACGAACTAAAAACTCCACTTGCAGTAATTGAGGCAAATGCAGATGTGCTTCAAGACAAAGTTGGTGAAAATAAATGGATAACATATATTCAAAATGAAGTACAAAGTATGAACAAACTTGTAAATGATTTGTTAGTTCTTGCAAGAATGGAAAATACGAGCACTTCGAATAATCAAAAATTCGATTTATCAAAAGAGGTACAAATGTCAGTATCAAGCTTTGAAAGTATGATATATGAGAATAAAATTGAGTTAGAAACAAATATTAATGAGGCAATAGAGTTTAATGGAGAAAGGGAAGATATAAAACATATTATTTCTATTTTGCTAGATAATGCAATAAAACACACTAAAGAAGGTGGAAAAATTATTGTAAACACCTTAAAAGAAAAAAATGATATAAAAATAGAAATTAAAAATCAGGGAGATGCTATTCCAGAAGAAGAAAGAGAAAAAATATTTGAAAGATTTTATAGAGTGGATAAAGCAAGGAGTCGTTCTGAAAAAAGGTATGGTCTTCGGACTTTCAATTGCAAAAGGAATAGTAGAAAAATATAAAGGAACAATTTATACTACTTCAAAAGATGGTTTTACAAGTTTTATAGTAAAAATTTAAAAATTTCAATTTTTTTTCAATTTTTCACTAATATAATAAATGCATAGTACAATTCACAGCAGTACTTTCAACAAGTCCGCGCAAGTGATTAATATATATTTTTAAAATAAGGCGCGTAAGGCGAGCAACCGAAGCGTTAGCGAAGGGCGACTGGAGCAATCAACTTATGCGATCTCATAATATAAAAATTTATTTTTATATTATGAGATAAGGAAGATTGCTTTCGCCAAGCCTTATGAAAAAAATATATATTAATCACGTTAGGCAGGACTAGAAAAACTAGAAAGCTGTGAATTGTAACTAAGAAAGTTAGGAAGGAATGTGATAATTATGGAAAATGAAAAAAACAAAAATTTTAAAAAGGTGATTTTAGGAATAGTTGCAGGAGGAGCTATACTTGGCTTAGTGGTATGTTTTGTAGTAGCATATAATAAGACAAAAAAATCTAGCAGTCAAACAAATTCAATAACTACCAATACTACAAACACGGATACTGCCTCAAGTGATACAACAAATTCAAGCAATACAACAACTTCAAATAGTTCTACCGAAACAAATAATTCTAAAAATTTAAAAATAACAGCTGAAGGAAATTATGACTTATCAGGAGAATACGAAAGTATAACAGTAAATACAAGTGGAGAAGTAACTCTTAATTTAAATAACGTTACAATTACAAATTCAAGTGGTCCTGCAATAAATATTGAAAAAGCAAAAAAAGTTACAATAGTAATTTCTGGAACAAATAAAATTACAGCTACAACAACAGAAGATTTAGATGGAGCAATCTATTCAAAGGCTGATTTAGTGCTTCAAGGAAGCGGAAGTTTAGATGTAAAATCAAATTATGATGGTATTGTTTCAAAAGATACTTTAGTAATTAAAAATGGTACTTATACTATAACTTCAAGTGATGATGGAATAAGAGGAAAAGATAGTGTAGAAATTTCAGATGGTTCATTTACAATAAATGCTGGTGGAGATGGAATAAAATCGACTAATGATGAAGATTTAGAATTGGGATTTGTAACTATTACAGGAGGTACATTTAATATAACCGCAAAAAGCGATGGAATACAAGGAATTACAAAAGTTACAATAAGTGGAGGAACTTTTAATATCTCATCTGCTGAAGGTATAGAAGCAACATATGTTAAAATAGATGATGGAACTATAAATATTGAAGCAAGTGATGATGGAATAAATGCAAGCCAAAAATCTACAAGTGGTACTCCTACAATAGAAATAAATGGAGGAAACATTACAATAAAAATGGGTCAAGGTGATACAGATGCAGTAGATAGCAATGGAAACTTATACATTAATGGCGGAACAATAAATATTACTGGAAATTCACCATTTGACTATGATGGAACTGCTAAATATAATGGAGGTACAATTATTGTAAATGGAGAACAAACAAATACCATCACAAACCAAATGATGGGTGGAGGTATGATGGGCGGACCTCAAGGAGATATGCAGATGAATTTTAATGGCGGAAAAAGAGATAGATAATGGTTATAGTTCGGTGGAATTTTGGACAAAATAGCCAAACGCAGGGATTGTACTTTTCTTGTCTCAAAACTTGCAGAAAGAAAATGTCCAATCTAGGCGTGGATTTGGCGGATTTTATAGTACTTACTGAACAGTAACAGATAATGTTTGAGGCTATAATGTGATTTTAAGAAAGGAATGGAATTTTTTGTGAAAGTTTATCGTAGTGAGTGGAAATATATGTTAACAAACCAGGCCCTATCTCTATTAAAATCAAGAATATCTGAAATAATGGAGATAGATCCCCATACTCCTCCTGGACGGAAGATACTTAATTCATTCATTATATTTTGATGATTACAAAGATACATCTATATATACTACAGATTCAGGATTATCTCAAAGGTTTAAGTGGAGAATAAGGTATTATGGAGATGACTTAAGTTATATAGTTCTAGAAAAGAAAGAAAAAATAGAAAGTAGATGCCATAAAAAATCATGTAAAATAACAGTAGATGAATATAATAAAATTGTTTCAGGAGATTTAACAGATTTAATATTTGAAACAGAAAAAAAATTAATAAAAGAATTAGCAGTAGATATGTTAATTTATAATTACAAGCCAAAAGTTATTATAGACTATGAAAGAATAGCTTATGTAGAAGAAATAACTAATGTAAGAATTACATTTGATATGAAGATTTCAGCTTCATATGAATTAGAAAATTTTTTGACTCAAGATTATCAAAGTTTTTATGTACTTCCAAGTGGAATAAATGTATTAGAAGTAAAGTTTGATGATATATTACCATCATATATAAGGAATATTGTAGAATCATATAGCTTTAATCAAGGTTCTTTTTCAAAATATTATTTTGGTAGGAAGATTATTGATTCCTATATGAGATAGAATAATTGAAAAATAATTGCGTTTTGGCGTTGTTGGACTTCGCTACGAAAGATGCTCATGTACTCTATGTACACTCCGCTCTTTCTTGCTTGTCCGCCTAGCCAAAAGCACAATTCTTTTCCAATTTAAAAAATATATAAGTAGAAGAAAGTTTGAGAAACTCGTCTTAGATTTTTTTGAAACTTGAATTAAAATAAAAAAAGTAGAGGGGAAGAAAAAAATGGAAATTTTTGAAAATATTATAAATTCTTATGCTAATGAAAGCATATCAACGAGTACAATCATATCAGTACTTTTAATGGTAGCAATACTTGCAATATATGAATTTTTTGTATATAGGATGGTATCACACAGGTCGTTTTACAATAAATCATTTAATATAACTACAGCAATCTTACCATTTTTTATATCTAGCATAATTTTATGTTTGCAATCAAACTTAGTAATAACTTTAGGTACAATAGGAGCTTTAGCAATTATAAGGTTTAGAACCTCTGTTAAAGATCCAGTAGATATGTTATACTTACTATGGAGTGTTTTTATAGGTATTATTTGTGGATGTAGGTTGTTTGAAGTTGGAGTTTTAACATCTGTTGTTGTAACGATTGTGCTAATTGCTTTAGAGCATATAAACTTTGGTCGTAAGTCATTTGTTTTAATTGTAAGAAGCACAGAAGATGTAGAAACAGATTTAACAAACCTATTCAAAGAGAAAAAAATAAGCCATAAATTTAAATCAAGAAACTATACTTCAAAAGGGTTTGACTATGCAATAGAACTTACATATAAAAACATACAAGAATTAAACAGTGAATTATCAAAAAATGAAAGAATTAGTAAATATTCTATAATAGAATATGATGCCGACGACATAGTGTAAAAAATATTTGCGTTCTTATAAATATATATAATAAAGGATATTGAATGATGGATAGAAAGAAATTATTAATAACCATAATTTCTTTAACTGCTATAATTCTATTTTTTATAAAAATACTAAATAC
>CAMVKF010000015.1 GCA_947168035.1 uncultured Clostridia bacterium
GGCTAAAATAGTTGATTTAGAAGATAGAGGAATTAATACACCATGTATTATACAAAAATCTGATGGTTCTACAATTTATGCTACACGTGATTTAGCAGCAATTTTATATAGAACAAGAACTTACGATTTTGATAAATGTTTATATGTAGTAGCATATGAACAAAACCTTCATTTTAAACAAATATTTGAAGTTGCAAAAGATTTAGTAGATGAAAAATATGTTAAAGGTCTAGAACATATATCTTTTGGTATGGTAAGTTTACCTACTGGAAAAATGTCTACAAGACTTGGTAATGTAGTAAAAATTGATGAGTTAATCTTAGAGACAATAAATAAAGCTAAAGAAATAATAGAAGAAAAAAATCCAAATTTAGAAAATAAAGATGATATAGCAAAAAAAGTTGGAATTGGAGCAATTGTATTTAATACTTTATCTACAACTAATATTAAAGACCAAGTTTTTGACTGGAATGTAGCCCTTAATTTTCAAGGAGAAACAGGACCATATATCCAATATACTTATGTTAGAACAAAAAGTATATTAGAAAAAGTTAATGAACTTCCTAAAATAGAAGATATTAAACTTGAAAACTTAATGGATGAATATTCTTTAAATTTAGTAGATTTATTATATAGTTTTGAAGATGTATTAAAACAAGTAACATATAAAAATGAACCTGGAATTTTAGCTAGGTATTTAATAGATGTTTCAAAAGCATTTAGTAATTTTTATAATGAAAACAAAATAATTTGTGAAGATAAGCTAGTTCAAGCTGCAAGAATATATTTAACATATGCGGTTGGAAAAGTCTTAAAAACAGGAGCAAAACTATTAGGAATAGATATGCCAGATAAAATGTAAGCTTTAAAAAATAAGGGAGGAGTTTATAATGGAAAAAAGAAAAGTTGTATTAGTTGGAACAGGATTTGTAGGAATGAGTTTTGCTTATTCCCTTTTTAACCAAGGTGGAGTAAATGAATTAGTTTTAATTGATGTAGTAAAAGAAAAAGCTGAAGGAGAAGCTTTAGATTTGGCACATGGTTTAGCATACTCACATTCAAAAATGGAAATAAAATCAGGTGATTATGATGAATGTAAAGATGCAAGCATCGTAGTAATAACAGCTGGAATTGCTCAAAAGCCTGGTCAAACAAGACTAGAGCTTGTAGAAACAAATTCAAAAATTATAAAATCAATTACAGAGCAAGTTATAAATTCAGGCTTTAAGGGGATATTTGTTGTAGCAAGTAACCCAGTTGATATTATGACATATGTAGTACAAAAAGTGTCTAAAATACCTCCAAGCAAAATTATAGGTTCAGGTACTATGTTAGATACCGCCAGATTACGTTTCTTGTTAGGTGAAAAATTCAAATTAGATGCTACAAACGTACATGCATATGTAATGGGAGAACATGGCGATTCTTCTTTTGTGCCATGGGAGCATACATATGTTGGTTGTAAAAAAATAATAGACATAATAAAGCAAAGACACAAAACAATGAAAGATTTAGAACAAATTAGAGAAGATGTAAAAAATGCCGCATATGAGATTATAGAAAAGAAAAAAGCAACATATTATGGAATAGGAATAGCCTTAACAAAACTTGTAAAAGCAATATTAGATGATGAAAAAACTATTCTTACAGTATCTACATACCTAAACGGTGAATATAATGAAAATGGAATTTTTATAGGAGTTCCTGCAATTATTACAAATAAAGGTGTAAGAGAAGTTTTAGAATTACCATTAGATGAAACTTCTAAAGACAAGTTTGCTAAAAGCGCTCAAATTTTAAAAGACACTATTAATAATTTAAACATATAACAACATATGTAATGAAATTGTAACAAAAAAGACATTAAAAAGTAAAATAAAAACTATTGAAAATTATGGTTATTAATGATATGATAAAATTGTTTTAAAACAAAAGATAGGGGGAAGTGTAAATGTTTGTATTTGATTTAACAAATCCATTAACATTATTATTAGTAGTTATGGCAACAGCCTTACTAATATTTTTAGGACAAGAAATTAAAAGAAGTTCAGTTGCAATAGTTCCTTTAATTGCTTTTTTAGGTCTACTTATAATCCATGTGGTACAAGTTTCTTCTTTGGGTACAGAACTTGCATATCTTTCGGGCAAAATCTATAAATGTATTGCTTTAGATCTTCTACTTATATTAATTACATTCTTTGCATATTTGTGGGTAGATGATTTAGAAGCAAAAAAGAATAACATAAAAAGTATAGATAGCAGTTTAGACTGGTTTTGGAAAGAATTATAAAAAACAAGGCAGACAAGCCTTGTTTTTTATATAATATGTATTTTATAATAGCCCATTGACAATATATATTAATGGGTGATAAAATACGTTTGAAAGTAAAAATGCAGCAAAATAAGGTGTAAAAAATGGAAAAAGAAGATATAATAAGTGATGTAGGAAAAAAGTTAAACTACAAACATATTTTAATGCTTATAATAGGTATAATAATTATTATTTTAATAATATTCATTGGAATAGTAATTAAAACTAATAATCAAAAAAAAATAAAAATTGCTAAAGAGACTCAAAAAGAGGAAAGTATAGAAAACAAAAAACAGCAAGAAGAAGAGATTATGCGTTTTGTTTTAGAGAATAAGCAAAAAGAAGAAGAGAAAAATGCAACAGGTATAATATATCTAACTTTTGATGATGGACCTAGTCAAGATTCAACTCCAAGGATTCTTGAAATATTAGCAAAAAATAATGTTAAAGCTACATTTTTTGTAATACATTATAGTGAAGAAAATGAAGCTCTTGTTAAAAAAGAACATAGTCAAGGGCATAAAGTAGCTTTACATGGATATACTCATACATATTCTCAAATTTATACTTCGCTAGATGCATGTATGGAAAATTTTAGAAAAATACAAGAACAAGTTTATAATACAATTGGAGAAAAATCAAATATAATAAGATTTCCAGGGGGAAGTTCAAATACAGTAAGCAGGAAATATTGCCAAGGAGTAATGACAGAATTAACTCAAAAAGTTGTAGCAGAAGGATATAGATATTTTGATTGGAATGTAGATTCAGATGATGCGGGAAAAGCAAAAAATTCAGATGATGTATATAATAATGTAACATCAAAATTAAAACCGCGGAAGGTCAAATGTAGTTTTAATGCATGATTTTGCAGGAAACCATAAAACAATAGATGCTTTAGACAGAATTATAGCATTTGGAAAAGAAAATGGATATGTATTTAGAAAAA
The DNA here is from genome assembly GCA_947168035.1 of uncultured Clostridia bacterium. Classification (GTDB taxonomy): domain Bacteria; phylum Bacillota; class Clostridia; order TANB77; family CAG-508; genus CAG-269. The sequence continues at coordinate 3,261 of CAMVKF010000015.1, forward strand.
TAACAGAAGAAACTGAAATGGTAACACATGATGTAAACAATTGAAATTTGTATACATATTTGTGGAGCAATACTCAAGTGGTTGAAGAGTCCAGTTTCGAAAACTGGTAGGTCGTTAATTCGGCGCGGGGGTTCAAATCCCTCTTGCTCCGCCATAAACTAAATGTTAAAAATAATAAAGAATAGGATATAAAATAATGTATGAAACAATAGAAGAATTACAAAATAGTATAAAAGATTGCAGAAAATGTAAATTATGTAATGGCAGAAAAAACATTGTTTTTGGTTGTGGAAACCAAAATGCAGATATAATGTTTATAGGTGAAGGACCAGGAGCAGATGAAGACAGCCAAGGGGATCCATTTGTTGGCAAGGCAGGTAAACTTATGAATAATGCCTTTGACATAGTTGGAATAAATAGAAACAATGTTTATATAGCAAATATTGTAAAATGTAGACCACCAAATAATAGAGATCCAGAACCAGACGAAGTAAATATGTGTATAAATTACCTAAGAAACCAAGTATTAATAATAAAGCCTAAAATAATAGTTTTACTTGGAAGAATTGCATTAACAAGTATTTTAGGACAAGATTATAAAATAACATCTAGTAGAGGCAAGTGGGTAGAAAAAAATGGTATTTATTATATGCCAACCTGGCACCCAGCAGCACTTTTAAGAGATGAAACAAAAAAAATAGATTTTATAAATGATTTAAAAAATGTATTAGTCTATTTAAAAAATATAAATATTGACAATATTAATTAAAAAATATTAATAACATTTGTAGATGTCGGTCTACAATATAAAACAAAAGGAGAAAAATTATGATATATGCAAAATTGTTAGATGGAATTAATGCAAATTGGAGTACAAAGCAAAAAGCTAAGTATTTATATGAACAAGTATGTATTAATTCATTATATGACGAAAGAATAGAATACACAAGAAGTGCTGATTTAATTAGAAACATTTATTATAGAAAAATAAATATTGATGAAGACCAAACTAATTTAGTTGTATGTAATACAATTTGTCAAATTTTACAACAATTACTTTCAAAGATAGGAATTGAGAGTAGGCTTGTTAAAAAAAAAGGAAAAGTATCTAGAGCATTAGAAATTGAAGATGTGTCAGTGGTCTTTAAAGATGGAGAATATGAGTATATATGTAGTCCAGCAGGAGATATACAAAATTGCAAATATACAATGTTTCCTCATTTTTTTGGAAATAAAAGAAACAGTTATCCTGATGCACAAAATGTTACTGAAATAACACCTGAAGAGAATAGAATAATAGATAGAGAAATAGGATATTTACCAAGATTAGAAGATGGTCAAATGGATGATTTGAAAGTTGAGGATAGCTATTCAGACATTGTTTTTAAAGAATTAGCTGAAGAGATAAAAAGCACAGAACATTTTAAATTATTTCTAGAACAACAAGGTATACACATACCAATAGCACATACAGAAGAAGAGTTGGAAAAAGTTAGGGATTTAATAATAACTGAAAAAGTAAAGGCAGTCACACAGTTAATTAAATGGCAAGCAAAAGGTGTTGGAACTAATGAATTGAAACAGTTTTATATAAAATTATTTCATAGGGCAACATTTAATAAATTTGAGAAAGAATATTTTAGATCATATGAATTTTATAAACAAGAGGGAGAAAAAATATTAACTATACATGCTATTGAATTACTACTCTCAACAGGACCAATTTATTATGTGTATTCAAAAGAAAAAAATACATATTCTATTATTACGCATTTAGAACTAAAAGAAAAAATTAATGGATATAGCGAAAGAAAAAATAAAAAGTTATTAATAGATGAAACATATGCAGGAAGAGGGCATTGAATATGGATTTTAAAAAGCTTATACAAAAAGCAGAGTATTGTTTAAATTGCAAATTGAAACCTTGTTCAATAAAAGGCTGTCCATTAAATAATAATATACCAGCATTTATCGAACATGTAAAAAATGAAAACTATAATCTTGCATATAAAATATTAAGTGATACCACAGTATTACCTGCAATTTGTGGTAGAATTTGCCCACATAAAAAGCAATGTGAGGGCTCTTGTGTAAGAGGTATTAAAGGAAACCCTGTTGACATAGGAGAATTAGAAGCTTTTGTTGGAGATTATGGTATAAAAAATAATATAAAAATAGACAAAGAAACAAATACTATTTCAAAAAATGTAGCAATTGTAGGGGGAGGTCCAGCAGGGTTAACATGTGCTGATTTTTTAGCAAAAAAAGGAATTAATGTTACAATTTTTGAAAGATATGAATTTTTAGGTGGACTTTTAATGTATGGTATTCCAGAATTTAGACTTTCAAAAGAAATAATAAATGATACAATTAAAAAAATACTAGATTTAGGAATTGAAGTAAAATATAACCAACAGTTAGGAGAAAATTTAAAATTAGAAGATTTATCTAAAAATTATGATTATATAGTTTTGACTTTTGGCGCAAATGTTTCTACTAAAATGGGAATTGAGGGAGAATGCTTAGAAGGGGTATATGGAGCAAATGAGCTTTTAGAAATTGGAAACCATCCAGATTATAAAGACAAAACTGTTTTAGTAAATGGTGGGGGAAATGTTGCAATGGATGCAGCAAGGACAATAAAAAGAAAAGGTGCCAAAAGAGTTGTAATTGTATACAGAAGAAGTTTAGAAGAAATGCCAGCTGAAGAAAAAGAAATAGAAGATAGCAAAAAAGAAGGAATAGAAATATTATTTAAGAATAATATTGTAAAAATAAATGGAACAAAAAAAGTAGAAAGTGTAGAATTAATAAAAACTGAGTTAATAAAAAAAGAGGGGGATTCAAGACTTTCGCCAGTAAATATAGAAGGAAGCAATTATGAAATAAAAGCTGATTATGTTGTAATGGCATTAGGCTCAAAAACAGATGAATTTGTTAAAAAACTAGGGTTAGAATTAACAAAAAGAAATGAAATAAAAATAGACGAAAATTACAAAACATCAAATCCAAAAATATATGCAGGAGGAGATGTAGCAGGAAATATAAAAACTGTAGCTTGGGCTGCAAAAGCAGGAAGAACAATTGCAGAAAATATTATAAAGGAATTTACAAATAAACAATAAAACAGAAAGGAATTTAAATTATGAAAATACTCTTAGATGCTATGGGAGGAGACAATGCACCAGAAGCTACTATAAAAGGTGCAGTTAAGGCAATAAACCAAATAAATGCAGAAGTTATATTAATAGGGAAAAAAGAAATAATAGAGCAAAAGGCAAAAGAATTTTATGGAAAAAGTTTAGCTGATATTTCTCCAAGGCTAATAATAAAAGATGCAAGAGAAACAATAGAAATGGAAGATGGACCAACAGACTCTATAAAACACAAAAAAGATTCTTCTATGGTAGTTGGTTTTAATATGCTAAAAAATGGAGAGGGAGATGTATTTATTTCAGCTGGAAATTCAGGTGCATTACTTGCTGGTGCAACTTTATTAGTTGGAAGAATAAGAGGAATAGATAGACCAGCTATGGCTGGAATTTTACCAGCATACAAAAGTAGACTTGTATTAATAGATTCAGGTGCAAATACAAATTGCAAGCCAATAAATTTACTTCAATTTGCTCAAATGGCAAGTATATATATAAGAAATACTTTTGGAGTAGAACACCCAAGAATTGGTTTATTAAATATTGGAACAGAAGAAACAAAAGGAAATGAACTTACAAAAGCAAGCTACAATCTTTTAAAAGAAAAAGCGGAAGAGTTAAATATCAATTTTATAGGAAATGTTGAAGGAAGAGAAGCTTTTTCAGGAGAAGTAGATGCAATAGTTACAGATGGTTTTACAGGAAATGTATTTTTAAAAGCAATAGAAGGATTAGGTAAATTTGTAAAGAGAAGTTTAAAAGAGAGTTTGATGGGAAATATATTTTCGAAAATAGCTGCAGTTCCTTCTTTACCTGCTTTAAGTAAATTTTCAAAAACAATGGACTATAAATCTTATGGTGGAGCACTATTTTTAGGAGTAAAAAAACCTGTTGTAAAAGCACATGGAAGTTCAGATGAAAAATTATTTGAATTTACCATAAAACAGGCAGAAGCTTTTGTAAATAACAAGACTGTAGAAAAATTAATTTCAGAGTTTGATAAAAAATAAAATAAATTATATATAACTATTGACAAATAAAAAAACATATAATATAAATGATTATATAAAAGAAAAACAAATGGATATCAAAAATTAATATATCATTTGCAAACATGAGAGGAGGTGAACTTAAAATAATGAGTTCAGAAGAAATATTCGAAAAGGTAAAAGGTATAATTGTAGATTTATTACAAGTATCAGAAGATGCGGTTACAGAAGATGCACATTTTATAGATGATTTAGGAGCAGATTCTTTAGACTTAGTTGAATTAATTATGGGAATTGAAGAAGAATTTAACATTGAAATTCCAGATGGAGAAGCAGAAAAAGTAGTAACTGTTGGAGATGTTGTTGAATACATAAAAGAAAATGTTTAATAAAAAAATCAGAACTCAAAAGTTCTGATTTTTTTAAAAATTTTTTTCTAAAACCCCTTTACAATTTAATTCTGTTTGTATAAAATATAATGTAGAATTTTGTAAAAATTAACAGAAGAAATTCTTTGAACTAAGAAAGGAAGAAAAATACGATGAAAATCTTGATGTTAACATGGGAATATCCACCAAGAGTTGTAGGTGGTATTGCAAGAGTTGTAAATGATTTATCTAAAAGATTAATTAAAGATGGACATGAAGTAACAGTTGTAACATACAGAGATGGTAATACACCATATTATGAATTAGACAAAGGAGTTAAAGTTTATAGAGTAGATAATTTTATGATAAATGCCAATAACTTTATAGATTGGATTATGCAATTAAACTTTAATATGATAGCAAAAGTTGGAGAAATAATAGCAAAAGAAGGAAAATTTGATGTAATACATGCTCATGATTGGCTTGTTGCATATGCTGCAAAAACACTAAAACAAGCATATAATATGCCTATAGTTTCAACAATACATGCAACAGAAGCGGGTAGAAATAGTGGAATAAGAGAACAAAACCAAAAATATATTAATGATACAGAATGGATGTTAACATACGAATCTACAGAAGTTATTGTAAATAGTAATTATATGAAAAGCGAGTTACAAAGGCTATTTGGTTTACCATTTGAAAAAATAAATGTTGTACCAAATGGAGTAAATATTACAAACTATGCAGGTATTGAAAGAGATTACGAATTTAGAAGAAAATTTGCAATGGATAATGAAAAAATAATACTATTTATGGGAAGATTAGTATATGAAAAAGGTGTTCAATACTTAATTGGTGCAATGCCTAAAATTTTAGAACATTACCATGACACAAAACTTGTTATTGCCGGAAAAGGCGGAATGATAGATGAACTAAAAAGGCAAGTAAACAATTTAGGCTTAAATAATAAAGTTTGTTTTGCAGGTTATTTAAATGGAAAAGAAGTTGGAAAAATGTATAAAGCTGCAGATATATCTGTTTTTCCAAGTACATATGAACCTTTTGGAATTGTTGCATTAGAGGCAATGCTTGCAGAAGTACCTGTTGTTGTTTCAGACATAGGTGGGCTAAATGAAATTGTAGAACATCGTCAAACAGGAATGAAAAGCTATTGTGGTAACAGTAATTCAATTGCAGATTCTATATTAGAATTACTATTTGACCATCAATTAGCAGCAAATATTGTTAAAAAGGCAAAATCAAAAGTTAGAAATGATTTTAACTGGAACAAAATTGCACAAGATACACATTTTACATATCAAAAAGCAATCTGTGAGACAGTTGCAGATAAACAAAGAAAAGAACTTATGCAAGAAAAAGAAACTAAAAGAAAAAGAAATGAAATTACTAATTTACTTTCATTTAGAAAAAAACAAGCATATGCATAAAAACTATGTTTTAAACATAGTTTTTTTGCATTCTTTTAAAGTATAATTTTCTTGAAAATGTAAATAATGGTAGTAATCTTTTTAAGGAGCATACTACCATGTTTTTATTTATATTGATTATAATATTTCTTATTGCATTTGTTATTTTATTTAATACAACTATAGAACTTCATCTTCATAATATTAATTACTTTTTACATAGAAATGAGAAAATAATAAACAAAAATCATATAATAGTATTAAAATTTTTAATTTTTAATAAAATAAAATTTTTAGAGTTAAATCTATCAAATATTAAATTAGAAAAAAACAAATTATTCCAAAATTTACAGAAAGTTACAAAAAATATATAAAAATCAATAAATAAATTAAATATAAAAAAATTAAAGAACTTACATTTAGAAATAAAACAATTAGATTTTAAGATTGAAATAGGAACAAAAGATCCAGCATTAACAGGAATTTTAGTTGGGTTAGTATCTACAACAGTGTCTATAATAATAGCAAATTTTTTAAAGCAAAATGAATTGCAATTTTGGCAAGTAACACCAATCTATCAAAACGAAAATTTATTCAAAATCAATTTAAATTGTATAATTAGTTTAAAATTGATACATATTATTTATACAGTTTTTAAGATTAAATTAGAGGAGAAAGTTTGAAAAATAATTACAATTTTGGCTGTGTCAAATTTCATTAAAAACGCGGTTACATACAACACGTATGCGCCCTTGCCTTTTTAATAAAATTTTCCTTGTCAAAATTTAATTCTTTTCCAAACTGATTTTAAGTCTTATGAAAGGAGTGTGATTAAAAGTGGAGGAACATCCAATACAAAACATTATGCTTACAGCAATGAATAGTATAAAGGATATGATAGATGTAAACACTATTGTAGGAGATGCAATAGAGTGTGGTTCAGGAACTGTTATTATACCAATTTCAAAAGTTGCACTTGGATTTGGAGCAGGCGGAAGTGAATTTAAAGGAGAAACTGTTGATGAATATAGTAAAAATGACAAAGATGAGCAAATTCAATATAGGTTACCATTTGGAGGAGGAGCTGGAGCAGGCGTTTCAATAAACCCAATTGGATTTTTAGTTGTTGAAGCAAATTCAGTAAAAATGCTTCCGGTTAGCCATTCAAATGCAATAGATAAAATTTTAGATTATATGCCAGATGTAATTGAAAAGGCTAATGCAATTCTAAATAAATGCATGCAAAAAAAAGAAGAAATTGGAAGCAAAATAGAAAAAGATATAAAAAATAATTGTATATATAAAAATGAAGAATTAGAAGATATGGATGAATAAAGTAATAAGTAAGAAATTCGAAGTATGAAGTATGAGGTTTGAGGTAGAAACAATCGGAAGTTCAAGCCTCTAACCTCTAACTTTTTAATTAGTAAAATTACACAAATGCCTTACAGGGCAGTTATTACAAATAGGGTTTCTTGCTTTGCAAGTATACCTTCCATGCCACATAAACAAGTGATTTATATCTTTATAATCTTTTGGATCAAATAGTTTAAGTAAATCTTTTTCAATTTTTTCAGGTTCTTTTTGGGCTGATAGACCAAGTCTATGGCTAATTCTTTTACAATGTGTATCTACAGCAATTCCGAGCTGCTTTCCCAAATACTTCTAACATAATAACATTAGCACTTTTTCTTCCAACACCAGGTAAGCTAATTAAATGCTCCATATTGTTCGGAACTTTGCCTTCAAAATCATCTAAAACTTTTGTAGCACATTTTTTTATATTTTTTGCTTTGTTTTTGTAAAAACCACAAGGCTTAATTAGAATTTCTAATTCGGCTAAATCAATCTTTGCAAAATCTTGGATTGTTTTACATCTTTTAAAAAGCGCAGGAGTTATAAGGTTTACACGTTCATCAGTACATTGAGCTGATAGCATCACAGCTACAACAAGTTCAAATGGGTTTTTAAAATTTAAACTGCATTTTGCCTCTGGATAGGCTTCTTTTAGTATTTTTATTAATTCATTATTTTGTTTCTTATTCATTTACTTAACATTCCTTTATACATAATTAAGAACAATTATACATCATAAAAATATAAATTGTCAAAAGGTAACAATAATCTACAAAAAGCATATAATATACTAAAGTTGGAAGTTATAGAAAGGATTGATAAAATTGAAATGTTTTTTAAAAAAGACATTAGGTGTATGCTTAATTGGATTAGGAGTTGGAATACTTATGGTATTATTACTTCCAATAACAGGATGGTTAATTTTAATTGGTTTAATTGTAATAGCAGTAGGCTTTATGTGGCTTGCATGTTAATTTGATTGGAGGTACATATTAATGACAATTGTGGTAAAAAAAGTTCCAAAACCATTAAGAGGTTTGGTAAAATTTATATTTAGAATTAAGGAATAGTTACTATTCACAGCTATTAAGTTTTACCAGTCCTGCAACGGTCAAAACTTTTTATTTTAGTACTCAGGTCTTCCCACTGGAGCTGTAACAATGCTCCGCATTTAACAGCTCTCAGCGGTCCCCCCGAGACCATCGTTTAAAATAAAAAGTATCGACCTGCGCGGACTTTAGACAATTTTAGCTGTGAATAGTAACAAACAATAATTAGTAATTCAATTTTTTTTGAAAAATAGTTGACTAAGTAGCTAAAAAATGGTATAAATATGTATATAGTTTTTTGGCCCCTTGGTCAAGCGGTTAAGACGCAGCCCTCTCAAGGCTGAATCATGGGTTCGATTCCCGTAGGGGTCACCAAAAATAATATAGTGACACAAAAATTTAAAAAAGCCTTAAAAACTCTTGACATAAGAGTTTTTTTTTGGTACAATATTCATATTATAAATTAGACTAGCGTAATTATGCGCTTTTTATCAAATAAGATAATTAATAGTGAGAGAAAAAGAGGAATTAATTTAGCAAAAGAACGAATTTTTAGGATTGAAAGCAGGCAATTTAAAAAATTCGTTTTATTTTCTTCAAAAGGTATAGGTAAAATATATATTAAATTACAAAATTACTTCTAGAAATGTTTTTTGCTAAAATTTAAGAAGGACTTTTTCTGAATCAATATAAATTATATTTTTTTCTGCTAATATTTTTTTAGAGGTGATTTTTTTGAAATTAAAAGAAGTTAAACATGAAAAATCTTCAAGAAAAGACTTTTCAAAAGTAGGAGACTACATTGAAATGCCAAACCTTATTAAAGTACAAAAAGATTCATATGATTGGTTTGTAGAAGAAGGTTTAGGGGAGGTACTTAAAGATATTTCTCCAATTGAAGATTATTCAGGCAACTTAGTTCTAGAATTTTTCGATTATTATATGGAAGACAAAACAAAATATACAGAAGAAGAAGCAAAAGAAAGAGATGCAACATATTCAAACAGACTTCATGTTAAAGTTCGTTTAATTAACCGTGAAACAGGGGAAATAAAAGAACAAGAAATTTACTTAGGTGATTTTCCACTTATGACAGAAAGTGGTACATTTATTATAAATGGAGCTGAAAGAGTTGTAGTAAGCCAATTAGTAAGGTCACCAGGGTGCTATTATGAATCTCAATTTGACCAAAAAACAGGAAAAAGAAACTATACATCAACAGTTATGCCATTAAGAGGTGCTTGGATAGAATATGAAACAGATAGCCAAGATGTATTTAATGTTCGTGTAGATAGAACAAGAAAACTACCTGTTACAGTACTTTTAAGAACATTAGGACTAGCAAGTGATAGCCAAATAAAAGAACTATTTGGAGATGAATATTTAATAAATAACACTTTAAATAAAGATACAATTAAAAATGAAGAAGATGCAATAATTGAAATTTACAAAAAACTAAGACCAGGAGAATTACCAACAGTAGATGCTGCAAGATCATTGTTTAATGGAATGTTCTTTGATACAAGAAGATATGATTTAGCAAAAGTTGGACGTTTTAAATTTAACCAAAAACTAAGTTTAGCATCTCGTATTACAGGATATATAGCTTATGATGATATATTAGACCAAGAAACAGGAGAAATACTTGTTGCAAGTGGTGAAACAATATCAGAAGAACAAGCTGAGAACATTCAAAATTCAGGAATTAACATAGTAGATTTAAAATTAAACGATAAAAAAGTAAGAGTAATAGGAAATGGAACAGTAAATATTTATAAATATTTACCAAATGTAGATTTGAAAAAAGTACATTTTAAAGAAAATGTAAATTATGCTGTTTTAAAAAATATTATAGAAACTACTCCTGAAAAAAACTTAGCAAAAGTTATTTTAGAAAGAGCAGATGAATTAATTCCAAAATATATTACAACAGAAGATATTATAGCATCAATTAGTATAATGCTTAACTTATATAATGGTTTAGGTCAAGTTGATGATATTGACCATTTAGCAAACCGTAGAATTAGATGTGTTGGTGAATTACTACAAAATCAATTTAGAGTAGGTTTAGCAAGATTAGAAAGAGTTGTTAGAGAAAGAATGACAACAAATGACTTAGATGTTGTAACTCCACAAAGTTTAATAAATCCAAAACCAATAGCTGCAGCTATAAGAGAATTCTTTGGAAGTTCACAACTTTCACAATTTATGGACCAAACTAACCCACTTTCTGAATTAACACATAAAAGAAGAATATCTGCTTTGGGACCAGGTGGTTTATCTAGAGAAAGAGCTGGTTTCGAGGTTAGAGACGTACATTATACTCATTATGGAAGACTTTGCCCAATAGAATCACCAGAAGGACCAAATATAGGTCTAATTTCTGCACTTTCATCATTTGCAAGTATAAATGAATATGGATTTATAGAAACACCATATAGAAAAATAGATCCCGAAACACATAAAGTAACTTCAATCGTTGAAAATATGAGTGCAGATATTGAAGATAAATATTATATTGCACAAGCACAAGAGCCATTAAATGAAGATGGAACATTTAAAAATGAAAGAATAAGAGTAAGATACAAAAACGAAATTATGGAAGTAGAAAGAGAAATAGTTCAATATATGGACGTATCTCCAAAACAATTAGTTTCAATTGCGGCAGCAATGATTCCATTTTTAGAGCATGATGATGCAAAACGTGCTTTGATGGGTGCAAACATGCAAAGGCAAGCTGTACCTCTTATGATTACTGAAAGCCCTATGATAGGTACAGGAATTGAATATAGAGCAGCAAAAGACTCAGGAATATTAGTTTTAGCAGAAGATAATGGTATAGTTGAAAAAGTAACTTCTGATTCAATCACAATAAAATATAATAATGGAAAAACTGTAGTACACAGACTTCGTAAATTTAAAAGAACAAATGGTGGAACATGTATAAACCAAAAACCAATAGTTAAAAAAGGTGAAAAGGTTAAAAAAGGAGAAGCAATAGCTGATGGTCCTTCTACACAAAATGGTGAAATGGCACTTGGTAAGAATGTTTTAATTGCATTCTCAACTTGGGAAGGTTATAACTATGAAGATGCTGTTTTACTAAGTGAAAGACTAGTTAAAGAGGACGTATTTACATCTATTCATATAGAAGAATATGAATGTGAATGTCGTGATACAAAATTAGGTGCAGAAGAAATAACACGTGACATTCCAAATATTGGTGATGACAGTTTAAAAGACTTAGATGAAAATGGAATAATAAGAATTGGTGCAGAAGTAAGACCAGGAGATATTTTAGTAGGAAAAGTTACTCCAAAAGGTGAAACTGAACTTACAGCAGAAGAAAGACTACTTCGTGCTATATTTGGAGAAAAAGCAAGAGAAGTTAGAGATACATCTTTAAGAGTACCACATGGCGAAGCAGGAACAATTGTAGATGTAAAAGTATTTACAAGAGAAAACTCAGATGAATTAGCACCTGGTGTAAAACAAGTTATAAGATGTTATATTGCAACAAAAAGAAAAATTTCAGTTGGAGATAAAATGGCAGGACGCCATGGAAACAAAGGTGTAGTATCAAGAATATTACCAGTAGAAGATATGCCATTTATGCCAGACGGAACACCAGTAGATATTTTACTTACTCCACTTGGTGTACCATCACGTATGAACTTAGGTCAAATTTTGGAAGTACATCTTGGAATGATTGCAAGACAAAATGGATGGAAAATAGCAACACCTGTATTTGATGGAGCAAACCAAGAAGAAATAGAAGAATTATTAAAAGAAACTGGTTTAAGACCAGATGGAAAATCTATTCTTTATGATGGAAGAACAGGAGAACAATTTGACCAGCCTGTTACAGTTGGTGTTCAATACATGCTTAAACTTCACCATTTAGTTGATGACAAAATACATGCACGTTCAACTGGACCATATTCTTTAGTTACACAACAGCCTTTAGGTGGAAAGGCACAATTTGGTGGACAACGTTTTGGAGAGATGGAAGTTTGGGCACTAGAAGCTTATGGTGCAGCATATACATTACAAGAAATGTTAACAGTAAAATCTGATGATGTAGTAGGAAGAGTAAAAACATATGAAGCAATAGTTAAAGGTGAAAACATACCAGAGCCAGGAATTCCTGAAGGATTCAAAGTATTAATTAAAGAACTTCAATCATTAGGTTTAGATGTAAGACTATATGAAAATGAAAATGAGCTTGAACTAAAAGAAAACATCGAAGATGCAGTAGATTTTAACTTGGAAAATCAAAAACAATTAGTAAGCGGAGAAAAAGATGATGTAATTATAACAGATGAATTAACAGATTCTTATGTTGAAGATGACTCTGAAGAAACAGATATTCTTCAAGATGATGAGGAATTTTTTAATGAAGAAGATGACCAAATGTATGACGATGAAATTGACGAAGAAGACCTATATGACAGTGACTTAGCTGAAGACAATTTAGACAATAATTTTGATATAGATGAGTAGGAATTATATTGTAAAAAGGGGGCTATGTTGTATGTATTATAATAATGATTATCTAGAATTTTATACTACAGAACTTGATGGCTTTGATGATAAGCAGTTGTTAGATTATCTAAATAGACTAATTCCATGGTTATACCACGCTAAAACATCTTTTTCTCGGACAATACCTTCGATTTTTTGCAAATGCACATCGTTATGCACAACAAATACGAAATAGACTTCAAAGTAATAGTCCCAAAGATGAAGATGTGGTAAGGCTTTTTAAAGAAAATATGAGTAAAATACGTGAAGCAGGCTATGTAATACGATTAGGAGCAGGCATAGGAAAAATGAAAGAATTTGTGGTAAAAGAGCCACAATCAACTGGTGAAGAAAGAGATTAAATTTAAAAATAAGAATTTAGAGGAAAAAAAAGAAACATCTTACGTCAAACTTTTAACCTCTAACTTCTAATAAAAAAGGAGGGGCTTTATTAAATGGAAGAAACATTTAATAAACTAAAAATAGGTATTGCATCAGATGAGAAAATTAGAGAATGGTCAAAAGGCGAAGTAAAAAAGCCTGAGACAATAAATTACAGAACATTAAAACCAGAAAGAGATGGTTTGTTTTGTGAAAGAATATTTGGTCCAACTAAGGACTGGGAATGCCATTGTGGTAAATACAAAAGAGTAAGATATAAAGGTGTTGTATGTGACAGATGTGGTGTTGAAGTTACAAAATCTAAAGTTAGACGTGAAAGAATGGGGCATATTGAACTTGCAGCTCCAGTTGCACATATTTGGTATTTTAAAGGAATACCTAGCAGAATTGCTTTAATGCTAGATATTTCACCTAGAAATTTAGAGAAAGTAGTATATTTTGCATTATACATTGTTACAGACAAAGGAACATCAGGACTAGAAAAATACCAATGTTTAACAGAAAAAGAATATCATGAAGCAGTAGAAAAATATGGTAAAGGTTCATTTAAAGCTGGAATGGGTGCAGAAACTCTTAAAGTATTACTTGAAGAAATAGATCTAGAAAAACTTTCAAAAGAATTAAGAAAAGAATTAGAGAATGCAAGTGAGCAAAAAAAGGCAAAAATAGTTAAAAGATTAGATACGGTAGAATCATTTAGAATTTCTGGAAATAAACCAGAATGGATGATAATGAGTGTTGTACCTGTTATTCCACCAGATTTAAGACCAATGGTACAATTAGATGGTGGAAGATTTGCAACATCTGATTTAAATGATTTATATAGACGTGTTATTAACAGAAATAATAGATTAAAAAGATTATTAGAGTTAGAAGCACCTGAAATAATAGTTAGAAATGAAAAAAGAATGCTACAAGAATCTGTAGATGCATTAATCGATAATTCTAGACGTGGTAGACCAGTAACAGGTGCAGGTGGAAGAGCTTTAAAATCACTTTCAGATATGCTTAAAGGTAAACAAGGCCGTTTCCGTCAAAACCTACTTGGAAAGCGTGTTGACTATTCTGGACGTTCAGTAATTGTTGTAGGACCTGAACTTCAAATATATCAATGTGGTGTTCCAAAAGAAATGGCAGTAGAATTATTTAAACCATTTGTTATGAAAGAATTAGTTTCTACAGGAGTTGCACATAATATTAAAAGTGCAAAAAGAATGGTAGAAAGATTAAAACCAGAAGTATGGGGAGTTTTAGAACATGTAATTAAAGATCACTTAGTAATGTTAAACCGTGCTCCAACACTTCATAGACTTGGAATACAAGCATTTGAACCAGTATTAGTTGAAGGAAGAGCAATAAAATTACATCCTCTAGTTTGTACAGCTTTTAATGCAGACTTCGATGGTGACCAAATGGCTATACATTTACCACTATCTCCAGAGGCACAAGCTGAAGCAAGATTTTTAATGCTTTCTACAAACAACCTACTAAAACCACAAGATGGAAAAACAGTAACAGTTCCAACACAAGATATGGTATTTGGTGGATACTATTTAACAATGGAAGTTAAGGGAGAATTAGGAGAAGGAAAATACTTTAAAGACCCTGAAGAAGCAATTATGGCTTATGAGAACAACAGTGTAGGAATGCATGCAAAAATATTTGTTAGAAGAACTTTAGAAATTGATGGAAAAATGCAATCTAAGAAAATTGAAACAACAGTTGGAAGAATTTTATATAATGAAGGAATTCCTCAAGATTTAGGTTATGTTGATAGAAATGATGAAAACGAGAAATTCCAATATGAAATTCATTTCCCTGTTAATGATAAAAAATTAGGAGATATAGTAAATAGATGTATTAAAATTCATGGTTTAGCAATATCTTCAGAAGTGCTAGATAATGTTAAGGCAAAAGGATTTAAATATAGTACAAAATCTGGTCTTACTTATTCTATGGAAGATGTTAAAGTTCCAAAAGATAAGCAAGAAATACTAAAAGTTGCAGACGAAAAAGTTTCTATGGTTAGAAAACAATATAGAAGAGGTTTAATTACAGAAGAAGAACGTTATAAGTCAGTTGTTAATGTTTGGAACGAAGCTACTGTTGAAATAGGAAAAGTTTTAGCAGATAGATTAGAGCCATTAAACCCAATAAACTTAATGATTCAATCTGGTGCCAGAGGTAATATTAACCAATTAAGACAATCTGCTGGTATGCGTGGACTTATGGCTGGAACAACAGGTAAAGTTATTGAAATTCCTATTAAATCTTCATTTGCAGAAGGATTAGACACTTTAGAGTACTTTATTTCTTCACACCAAGCAAGAAAAGGTTTAGCAGATACTGCTTTAAGAACAGCAGACTCAGGATATTTAACAAGAAGATTAGTAGACGTAGCACAAGAAATTATTGTTAGAGAACCTGATTGTGGTTCAAATGAAGGATTAGTTGTTTATGACATAAAAGATGGAAACCAATTAATAGAGCAAATGCAAGAAAGATTAGTTGGTAGGTACCCAGTAAGAGATATTATTGATCCTAAATCAAACGAAATAATAGTAAACACTGAAACTATGATTTCAGATGAATTAGCAGATAAAATAGTAGAGGCTGGAATTGAAAAAGTTGAGGTGCGTTCTGTTCTAGGTTGCCATTCAAAACACGGTGTATGCCAAAAATGCTATGGTATGAGCTTGGCAAGACATGCACAAGTTGAAATTGGTGAAACAATAGGAATAGTTGCTGCACAATCAATTGGTGAGCCTGGTACACAGCTTACAATGAACACAAAACACGCTGCAGGAGCTATGGGAACAGATATTACTCAAGGTTTACCAAGAGTAGAAGAATTATTTGAAGCTCGTAAACCAAAAGGATTAGCAGTAATGACTGAAATTGCAGGAAAAGTAAAAGTAAAAGAAACAAAGAAAAAGAAAGAAGTAGTTATAACATCAAAAACTGAGTCTAAAACATATACAATTCCATTTGGTCCTAAAATGAAAGTAAAAGACGGAGATATGGTAGAACCAGGTGATCCATTAATAGAAGGTTCTTTAAACCCAGCAGATATTCTTGCAATTAAAGGACCAGAAGGTGTATTTGAATATCTTACAACTGAGGTTCAAAAAGTTTATAGAAACCAAGGTGTTGATATAAACGATAAGCATATTGAGTTAATTGCAAGACAAATGCTTAAAAAGGTAAGAGTAGAAGACAATGGTGATACAGATATGTTCCCAGGAACATTAGTTGATATGTACGAATTTGCAGATAAAAATGCAAAAATAGAAGCAGAAGGACTAAGACCTGCCAAAGGAAAGAGAGTATTACTTGGAATAACAAAAGCATCACTTGCAACAGATAGCTTCTTATCAGCAGCTTCATTCCAAGAAACAACAAGAGTATTAACAGAAGCAGCAATAAAAGGAAAAGAAG
>CAMVKF010000016.1 GCA_947168035.1 uncultured Clostridia bacterium
AGTATACAGAATACCAAGGAGAATAGATATAATTTATACACACTCATTTTGCCCAAATTGTAACCATAAACTTGGATTTTTTGAATTAATTCCAGTTTGGAGTTATATATTTCAAGGTGGAAAATGTAAAGAATGTAAACAAAAAATAAGACCAAGATATTTAATTTTGGAAGTATTATCAGGTTTAGTTTTTGTGTTAATAGCTTTAGGCTTAAAACTCGATGCATATAATTTAGAATTTAGCCAAATAATAAAATTTGGATTTAATGCATTATATTTTGCGGCAATTTTTATAATAGCAGGAATAGAAAAAGAAAACTGTAAAATAGAAAAAAGTGTATTATATTATTCGGTTTTGGTATCATGTGCATACATAATATATCTATGCATAATGGTAAAAACTAGTATTTATAGATATGTGATGTATTTAGTAACATTTATAATATTATTAATAGTAGACAGCGAAATTCAAATAAAACAAGCAAAAAGCAGTTATTTTATTAATTTATTAATATTTATAATTACAATATTAATAAATTTAGGGGAATTTGTTGGAATACTTTCAATTTTTATTGTAATTTTAGCAATTTTAATTACTAAAACCATACATTACATAAAAAATGAATTAAACAAATATAAAAAAGAAGACAAAAATATCACTCAAAATTATAATATTTGCTTTTTACTCTCAATTGCAAGCACAATGCTCTACATTTGGCAATTATATTTAAAATAATATAAAGGAAAAAATAGTAATATGAATTTAAAAAATAATAAAGGATTTACAGGAATAGACGTTTCTGTTGCAATGATAATTATCTTAATATTTATTCCTACAATATTTGGAGTACTTTACAGTATACAAAAAATAAATGGATATATAGAAAGAGAATCAGAGGCAGTAAATATTGCAACAGATATAATAGAAATTGCAAAATCTTTAAATTACACAGAAGTAGATATAGAAAACAATTCGAGTCAATTTAACCACATTCTAGAAAATAAATATTTAGCATCAACTTACATAGTTGATGAGAGCACAGGGGAAAATGACAAGTGTTTATTAAAAACAGGAAATAAAAATGTAAGATATCAAATACAAATAAATCTTCAAAACTATTATCCCGAAAATATAGAGCAAGAAGACATGAAAGACTTAGTTAAAAAATTAAAAGTAATGGTAGAATACCCAACAAGTAAAACAACAAGAATAATAAATATTAGTACTGTCATACAAAATGAGTAGAAAGGAAAATGATAAGGTGAGAAGTAATAAAGGTATTACATTAACATCACTTGTAATATATATAATAGTTCTTATGATTGTAATTGGACTTTTTAGTAATTTGTCTGGATACTTTTATAAAAACCTAAATCTAATGACATTAAGAGAAAAGGATTCAGAACAATTTTTAAGACTAACATCTTTTATTAGTAAAGATACAAACTCAAACAACATTATTTTAATAAAAGTAGATACGAGTTCAAGTAAACAATATTTAATATTTAAGTTTAAAAACGGAGATATACACCAATATATATGTTCAGAGAATAATTTATATTTTTTAAATATTAACTCCAATGGGCAGGTAACAAAAAAAATAAAGTTATGTAATCGTGTTTCAGGAAATAATATATTTAGTTTAAATAATAATCAAATAGATTTAAATATAACAATTAATGAAAAAAATTATACATCAAGTTTTAATGTTAATATATAGTACAAGAAAGGAAGGGTAAATAATGGAAATAAGAAAAAAACAACCACTTGGAATAGAACTTGTAAGAAGGGGAATAGTAGATGGTGAGGCAATAGAACGTGCTCTTCAATACCAAATGGAACACCCTAACAAAAGATTAGGAGATATATTATATATTTTAAGAGAAGTAGACCCTGAAAGGTTAGCAGAAGAAGTTGCAGAAATTATAGGGCAAAAAGGCATATTTTTAACAGAAGATAAAATTACAGTTGAAGTTACAGACTATTTACCTTGGGATATGATGAAAAACTATAAAGCTGTTCCATTTGCAATAGAATCTGGTAAGTTAAAAGTGGCTTTTGCTGACATTGCCAATAATAAAGAAAACATAAAAAATGTAAGAATGCTAATATTAAATAAAGGTTTAGTTATGGAACCTTATATGGCTTTTGAAACCAATATAGAAGAATATTTTCAAAAATTTGAAAGAAAAATAGAAGAAAACATAGGAGATTTAAAAGACCATACATCTGTAACAGATTTAGTAGACAGTATAATAAAACTTGCAATAGAAAAAAGAGCATCAGATATACATATAGAGCCACAAATAGATTCTGTGAGGGTACGTTTTAGAATAGATGGTGAGCTTTTTGTAATGGCAAGTATTGGAAAAGATAGGCAACCTCAAATTATAGGAAGACTTAAAGCAATTTCAAATATGCATCAAGAAAAGCAAGAATCTCAAGATGGAAGAATTTTGCTTTATGATGATTATAATATTCGTGTATCTTCACAAAAAAATATTTATGGTGAAAAATTTGTTTTAAGATTACTTAAAAAGTCTCAAAAAATAAGAAATATTTTTGAACTTGGATTTCCATATAGTGAAAAAGAATTAAATAGAGCAATAAATAAAAAGAATAGTATGACAATAATGGCAGCTCCAACAGGAGAAGGAAAAACAACTTCACTTTACAGTATATTAGATTACTTAAAAAGTGATGATATAAATATAACTACAATAGAAGATCCAGTAGAAATTAGAATTCCAGGTTTAAACCAAATTGAAATAGACAAAAATGTTAGATTTGCAGATAGTTTAAGAACTATTTTAAGACAAGATCCAGATGTAATATTAGTTGGAGAAATAAGAGATAAAGAAACAGCCGAAATTGCAGTACAAGCAGGTCAAACAGGACACTATGTATTATCTACAATACATACAATAGACAGTATAGAGGTTGTAACAAGATTAAGAAAAATGGGACTTTCAGATTATGATATTGCATCAACAGTAGGTGTTACAATTTCACAAAGGTTACTAAGAAGATTGTGCCCACATTGTAGGAGAGAAAGGGACTTTACAGAATTTGAAAAAGAAGTAATTGAAAAAGTTGGCAAAAGATATAATACAGAGTTTAATTTAGAAAATGCAAAAACATATGATGCAGTTGGATGTGATGAATGTAATAATTCTGGGTATTTAGACAGAATAGGAATTTTTGAAGTTTTAAATATTGATGATGATATAAAAGAGCTAATAATGGAAGGAAAATCAAGCATAGAAATTAGAAATAAAGCAATGGAAAAAGAGTATAGACCTTTAATTGTAGATGGTATAAACAAAGTACTTAAAGGATATACAAATTTAAATGAACTAAACAAAAAATTAATAATATACAATAACTTTTAAGTGATTATACGAGAAAGGAATGAAAAAAATGATAAATGTTAATCAAATTTTAGATGAGGCAATTGCAAGAGGGGCTTCAGATATACATTTTATAATAGATAATAAACCAATGTTAAGAATTGCAAGGGATCTTGTTCCTGTTGAATCAGCAGAGGTTTTAACAGAGGCTCACATGGATTTTATATATGATTATCTAATAAAAGGAAATATAGAGGCAGATAAAGTATTTCAAGAAACAAGAAAATTAGATACACTTCATGAATATGGTGGCCTTCGTTTTAGAGTAAATATATCATCAACAGATAGTGTTCCAGTTGCAACTTTAAGAATTATAAAAAATGAACTACCTAGTTATGAATCCTTAGGAGTTCCAGATATAGTAAGAAGAATGACATACCAACCACAAGGGCTAATTTTAGTTACTGGTAAAACAAATTCTGGTAAAACCACCACTTTAAATGCATTAATAAATGAAATAAATGAGAATCAAAACAGAAAAATATTAACATTAGAAAACCCTGTAGAATTTAAACATCATTCAAAAAAATCATTAATTGTACAAAAAGAAGTAGGTCTTGGACGTGATACTTTAAGTTTCCATGATGGAGTAAAAAACTCTTTAAGAGAAGACTGCGATATATTAGTAATAGGGGAAATTAGAGATAAGGTAACTATGGAAGCAGGAATAGAAATGGCAGAATCTGGGCACTTAGTAATAGGAACCCTTCATACAAAATCATGTGCAGAAACAATAGATAGAATGATAAACTTTTATGAGGTAAGAGACCAGGCACAAATAAAATATATGTTATCAGCAATACTTAAGCTTGTTGTATCACAAAGATTGCTTCCAGGAGTAGATGGAAAATTAGTATTAATTCCAGAGGTAATGGTAGTTGATAATATAGTTTCAGGAATTATAAGAAAAGAAAAAATAAGTGTTTCAGAAATAGAAGATGCAATACAAAGTGCCTCAGAAAAGGGAAGTATTGGATTAATAAATTCTTTAGCTAAATGTTTTGTAGAACGGAAAAATAACTTTAGAACAAGCAAAATCACAAATAGAAGAAAAAAATATTGAAATCCTAAATAGAACAATAATGCAACTTAAAGTAAAACAAGGGAATAGCTCAAATGGAGCAGGTGCAGGAACCATCACAGGTGGATATAGATATTAATAAAAACCGTAGGGGTACGACCCGAAAAAAATAGGAGGAACTAAATGGCAACCTTTAATTATAGAGCATTAACACAAGATGGCAGAATTGTTAGAAATAGGGTAGAAGAAGGAAGCAGATTAACTTTAATGAAAAAGTTAAAGGCAAATGGCCTATACCCAATTGCTATTACACAAAGTATGGCGAAAAAAAATAGAAATGTCAAAAAAAGAAGAAATGCTTCAGTAAATAAATCTGTAATAGAAGATGTTAGTACAAGAGTTGATATATTAGACAATAGAAGAAAATTAACATTAAAAGATAAAATTAACAATTATATAGGTACAACAGATAAAATCACAGATAGAGACATAGCAATATTTACACAAAATTTTTATTTACTAAAAAAGGCAAATTTTAACAATGTTCATGCTTTAACAACAATTATAGATAGTACAGAAAATCTAACATTTGCCGAAATATTAGAAGATGTTTTAGCAGGTGTTGAAGCTGGAGATTATATGTATAAAACAATGGAATATTATTCAAATGTATTTCCATATATATACATAAATATGATAAGAGTTGGAGAGCTTTCAGGTTCATTAGAAAATGCTCTTTTACAAGCTGTAGAATATTTAGATAGTACAGCTGCAATAAACAAAAAACTAAGAGGAATTTTAATTCCAAATATAGCACAATTTATATTATTAATTATAATGCTATTTGTAGGAACATTATTTGCACTTCCAGAAGTAGAAAAAGTATTTGAAGAAGTTGGAACTTCTTCTACACTTCCAGCAATAACAATTTGGTTTCAGGGAGTAGTAAAAGCAATGCTGACCTACTGGCCTGTACCTACAGCCGTTATAGTTATAGCAGTTGTTGCATTAATCGCATACATACAGACTCCAAAAGGAAGGTACAGATTTGATTATTTTAAATATACAATGCCAATATTTGGAAAATTAATATTTTCACTTGATTTTTCAAGGTTAATGAAAGCTATGCTATTAAACCTAAAAAATGGAATGAGAATACAAGAATCAATAGAAGTTAGTAAGAACGTTATAAATAACTATGTAATGTTATCAATAATAGAAAATTCTATAAAAAATATAGTAATAGGAGAATCATGGATAGACCCATTTGAAAAATCAGGATTAGCATCACCTATGATAACAGAAATGTTAAAAATAGGAATGCAAACAGACCTTACAGAAATGATGGAAAAATTGGTAGAATATATGCAAATAGACATAAATAATACGATCGAAAAGATAATGAGAACATTGCCACAAGTTATGTACTCTATAGTTGGAATAGTATTAATATTCTTTGTATTAGTTGTAGTAGTTCCTATGGTACAGGTTTATATGGGAAATTTCTTATTCGATGCATATTTATAAAAACAAATGAAAAACTTCGTCTTGCGTTGTTAAAATTGTTTAAAAACGCGGTCACATACAAAACGTATGCTCCCTTGCCTTTTTAAACAATTTTGCCTAGCAATACTCGTTTTTGATTTGTTTATTGAAAAGGAAATAATTTGGGTTGTGTCAAATTGCAATTTAAACGCGGTCACATATACAATATATGCTCCCTTGCCTTTAAATTACAATTTTCCTTGCCAAAATTTAATTATTTTCCAACGGCAAATGTGGTGCAAACATATTAAAATTTTATTCAAAAATCCTCATGTGCACCACGCACACTCTGGTTTTTTCATAAAATTTTGCCTAGCTTTTGCTCGTTTTTGATTTGTTTATTGGAAATTTTAATACAAAAGACCTCAAAACAATGAAATATTAATAATTTGAAAAGTTTCGAATGTGATTGAAGTAATTTCTTATAATTATTGATAGAGCCAAAAAACTTTGAGAATTATTAATATTTCATTGTTTTAAGAGCAAGAATAAGTTTTTAATAAGTATTTTAGGAAAGGAAAGGTGTAAAAATGAATGTAGAAGACTTTATTAAAATAGATAAAACTCCAGAAGAAATAAATCAAATGTCTCCATTAGTATGGGCATATGTTGGAGATTGTGTTTATGAATTATTTATTAGAACACATTTAGTAGATACAACAAATTTAAAGCCACATAAATTACATATAGAAGCAATTAAATATGTTAAAGCAGGAGCCCAAGCAAAAATCCTACAAGATTTATACGAAATATTAACAGATGAAGAAAAAGATATAGTAAGGCGTGGAAGAAATGCAAATTCTCATCATGTACCAAAAAACTCAAATGTACAAGAGTATATGCATGCAACAGCTTTTGAAGCACTAATAGGTTTTCTATATCTTAATAAAAAATATGAGAGGATAAAAGAAATAATTAAAACTATTGCTTTTTAACAAGAAAAATGGTAAAATATATCCATATAAATTTAAAATACATAAAAAGAGAAAGATAAATGGAAGAAAATAGTAAAATAATTAGAAAAAAAATATTTGAAAATTTAATAATTTCAATTGCTATTATGTTATATTTTATTATAATAAATTTTTCATATATAAGAATGCAAGAAAAATTTATTATGAAAGGTATTAAATATGTAAGTTTAGCTATAGTGTTTTTTAGTATTGCTATATTCGAATTTGCATACCGAAAAGATAGTTATAGATTAGCATTAAATGGAATAGAAATATTAGTGTTGGCTTGCCTTACACTTATAGCAGAAAATATTTCTCAAATTATTCACATAGACTTTAAGATGTATATTTTGTTTTTATCATTAATTTTTCTTTTATATTATGTAATTAAGTCTATAACGATTTATACTTTAGAAAAAAGAAAATATCTTAAAAGTTTAAGTGATATTCATGAAATTGTCGCAAAAGAGCCAATAAAGAAACAAGCTAAAAAAAGAGAATAATTTATACATAAAAAAGTGAAAGGAATGAGGTAATATGAAATTAGTTAACATTGGTTTTGGAAATACTGTTTTAGCAGACAAAATTATTGCTATTGTAAGTCCAGATTCAGCTCCAATTAAGAGAATGGTTCAGGATGCTAAAGATAATGGAAATGCAATAGATGCAACTTTTGGAAGGAAAACAAGAGCAGTACTAATAATGAGTTCTAATCATATTGTACTTTCTGCTGTGCAAGCAGAAACAATAGCAGGAAGAATTGACAAAGATATCTCAAATGAATAATTAGTAGGAGAGTCTTAAAAAAATAGTACATTAAGAAAGGAATGGTAGAAAAAATGATTGTAAAACCAACTGTAAATGAACTGTTAGAGCATATTGAAAACAGATTTGCATTAGTTATAGTAGCCTCAAAAAGAGCAAGACAAATTGCGGGTGGAGAAGAAAAATTAACAAGTGTCAATGAAGAAGTACCAGTAACTATTGCTACAAATGAAATAAATGAAGGTAAAATCATAATTGTAGACAAAGATAAACAAAATGAAGTAATAGAAAATGAAGAAAATGGTAATGAGGAGTAATTAAATGAAGAGAAAAGATGTTATTACAATTACTGGAGATTTAGCAAGTGGTCAAAGTACAATTGCTAAAATGTTGTCAGAAGATTTAGGTTTTAGTTTATATAGAAATGGTGCCTATTGTAGAGAGTTAGCAATTAAAAATAATATGTCAATAACTGAATTTGGTGAATATGCAAGCAAACACCCAGAAATTGATAGACAGATTGAAACAAGTGCTACAGAATATGCACAAAAACATCAAAATATTGTAATTGATGCAAAAATGGGATGGTATTCTGTGCCAGATTCTTTCAAAATATACTTAAAAGTAGATATCGACATTGCAGCTAAAAGAGCATTTAATGATCCAAATAGAAAGAGATCAGAAAATTTAGATACATTAGAAGAACAAAAAAAGGACATGATTCAAAGAGCGAAAAATGATTTAAAAAGATATAATGATTTATATCATGTTGATAGAAGTGATATGTCAAATTATAACTTGGTTTTAAATACAGATAATCTCACACCTGATGAAGTTCTAGATATTATAAAAAAAGAATATGAAAAATGGAAACAAGATTAATGTAATAAAATTGTAAAAAAAATGTAACGAAAAAGTAAAGATAAATTTTAGAATAAATATTGATTTATTTGTTTTTTTGTAGTATAAAATATATATAAGGTATTTAAAAAAATACAAAGGAGGAGAAAAATGGCTGATTTTAATGAAAATCAAAATGGAGTATTTGGTGGAGTAAATTTTAGTGGAGAAAATAATGGAACATTAGATGGAACAACTTTCTTCGAGGGAACAGCTCAAAATGCTGGAAATAATGTGTTTAGTGAATGGCAAACAACTCCAAATATTAATTCAAATAATGGAGAAATAGCTCAAAATGCAGAAAATACTGTTTATGGAGCTTGGGAAAAACAAACTGCAGGAGCAAGTAATGGAAATGTAAATACTAGCTATCAACCTGTTCAAAAAGATAAAGCAATAACAAAACAAGGTCTTTGGACAAAAATAAAAGCATTTTTATTCCAAGAAATTGACTTAACTGCACCTATAAAAGTTGAATTAACTCCATATCAACAAAAAGTTGAAGATGAAATAAATGAATTTTTACATCAAGAAATTTCATTTAAGGGAATAGCAAAATTATTCAAAAAATAAAAAGAGGATTGTACCTCTTTTTATTTTTTTTAGGGTACTTGGGTAACCGGTTCTTTTTGTCCCCCTATTGATTTGCATATTGTTGTTTTGCAGTATTTATTTTTGCTTGTTCAGCAACTTCTGTTTTATACCAACCTTTTTCAGCCATTAAATTATATATTTTGTTTTGTATATCTAATGATGTATTTAAAGCATCTTCAAAAGCTTGGTGAACTTCTGCTGTAGTAGATTCTAATGTTCCATGAAGATATAGGTCACATGCACCTTTAATTGTAAGTAATTCTTTTTCCATTAAATCTTTATCTTCCATATTTAAAACTCCTTTCTAGTTTATTAATTATTAATCTTATAAAAGATTTAAAAATTTGTTAAATAAATTATTATGAATTGTTTCTAGCTCTTTCACATAAGAAGAAAGAGTTGTGTCTTTTAGTTGATTTGATGTTTGAAAGCTACAAGATTTCATAAAAGTTTCATGACCTAAAGCATCTTCAACATACAATAATTCTTTGTTAGTCATTTTTATATCAGTCCTTTCTAGGTTTTACATCCAGCTAAAAAAAGATTTTAGGTAAAATATTTTTTTAAAGCTGTCACTACCTAGAATTATTGTTGCCAAAAAAATAAAACAATATTCAATTTTTTATAATAAAATTGGTTCGATTTGTTCACCATCTAAAGCAGTTTCTATTGTTCTAATAATATAATTTTCATCAAATACAATTGATCTAGGTTTTGTAATAGGGTTATCTTGTCTAAATGGTACAAAATAATAATTTTTCCTATTAATTAAATTACCTATACTCACTAAATTTGCTGCTAATCCATTATTAGTTGAAGGTGCAATTACAACAGGCAAATTATTTCTTAAGTGTGATTTTACCGCCATTAGACCTGGCGTATCTATAATATCACATGCAAGTTTAGACATAGTATTTCCACTTGCAGGTGCAACAATCATTATATCTGTTAAATGTTTTGGACCTATAGGTTCTGCTCCTTGAATTGTATGGATAATCTCTTTTTTGCAAATAGTTTCAATTTGATTAATAAAATCTTTTGCTTTCCCAAATTTAGTATCTAATTCATAACTATTATAAGACATTATTGGAATAACATCTGCGCCTAATTTTGTAAGTTCTTCCATTTTAGGTATTGTTTTACTAAAAGTACAAAAAGAACCTGTAAGTACAAATCCTATTTTTTTGTTTTTGACTTCCAAAACTTATCAAAGCCTCCCTTCTAACTTTAGTCATTTATATATAATATGATTTTTTTTGTAAATTTTGAATGAAAATTGTAAAAAAAAATCCCTATTGGGATTTTTATATATTTGCAAGAGGATTACTTTCTACTGCAGCTTTTACTTGGGTATTACTTACGTGAGTATAAATTTCAGTGGTAGAAATACTTTCATGACCTAAAAGTTCTTGCAAAGCACGAATATCTACTTTTCCATATTGGTACATAAGTGTTGCTGCTGTATGGCGTAATTTATGTACAGAATAAATTTCTGTATCAATTCCTGCATTTTTTAGTTCAGTGGCTATTATTTTTTGGACAGTTCTTCTTCCAATTCGCTGGTTTCTTTCACTTAAAAAAAGAGCTTTATCAGAATTTTTTAAATCTTTTTTTCCTCCGTTTTTGGAGCGAACTGCTATATATTCATCAATAGCTTTTATACAAGCCTCATTTAAATAAATTGTTCTTTCTTTATTTCCTTTTCCTATTACATTTAACTTTCTTTCTTTGAAATTTATATCTTTTTCATTTATTCCAATTAACTCTGCAAGACGCATACCACAATTTAAAAATAGAGTAGTTATAGCATAATCTCTTATTCTATTTCGATTACGTTCATCTTTTGAAACATTTAATAACTTTTTGCTTTCTTCTAGAGTTAGATATTTCGGAAGTCTTCTATCTAATTTTGGAGTTTCCAAATTCTGAGCAGGGTTTATTTTAATTATTTTTTTCATAGACAGAAATTTAAAAAAGACTCTTAAACTTGCAACTTTTCTGCACCTGGTTGCAGCTTTACTTTTAAAATTAGTTGTTAAATATGCCAAAAAAGCATGTAAGTCATCTAACGTTATTTTTTCTATTGTAGATATTGAAACATCATTATATTTAATATTTTCTAAATTTATTTCATCTGTTAGTTTAAAATGTATCTTTAAAAATTTTAAAAATGTTGCTAAATCATAATTATATTCTTTTACAGTATTTGGCGATTTGTTTTGAATTGTAACCAAATAATCTAAAAAACTATTTAAATAATCTGGGTTATCCTCGCGGTTTATCATAACTATTCCTCCAATATATGTAACCATTATATAATTTAAAATAAAAAAAGTCTAGCATAAAATAAAAATTAATGTTATAATTGGTTACAATATAATAGCTGAATTAAGGAAGTGTTTAAGTTGAAAAGAAAAAAGAAAAAATTAAAAAAAGTAAAATTAATTTGTTTTATTATTATTTTTTGCTTAGCTTTATTATGTTCTATAAAGTATATATCTAAAAAGAATAATAAAAATATAGAAATAGCAAATACTGAAATAGAAGAGGAAGTTAAATTTGAAGAAGAAAAAATAGAAGAAACATCGAAATTAGAAGAAAAACTAAAAACAGGAAAATATTTAAAACAAGATGGGTTACCTGTTTTAATGTACCACTTTTTTTATGACAAAACAAAAGGAGAAACAGCAAAAGACGGAAATTATATCGAAATTTCAAGTTTTGAAGAGCAAATAAAATATCTAGCTGAAAATGATTTTTATTTTCCAACTTGGCAAGAAGTAGAAGATTATATAGATGAAAAAACAGAGCTTCCAGAAAAGAGTGTTGTAATAACTGTTGATGATGGAGATCCTTCATTTTTTGAATTAGCAGTTCCAATTATACAAAAATATAATGTACAAGCAACATCATTTTTAGTTGTGTATTGGTATGGAAATAGGGCAGAAAATAAAGAAAAAAATGTTAGCTATCAATCTCACTCTTATGATATGCATAAAGGTGGAGCAAATGGAAAAGGTGTAATGTTATCTTGGGATAATAATAAAATTAAAGAAGACTTAGAGCTATCATCTAAAGTTTTAGGAGGAGCAAATATTTTTTGCTATCCATTTGGACACTATAACGAAAACTGTTTTAAAGTATTAAAAGAAACAGGATATAAATTAGCATTTACTGTAGAAGCTGGAAGAGTAACTAAAAAAGCAAATAAATATAAACTTCCAAGAGTTAGAATTTCAGGAAATACAAGCATAAATTCATTTATAAAAAAGGTTGAATAAGGATTTTATTGTACTTTCTGAACTGTAACATTTTTGGGTGTAAAATATAAAGAGAGGAAAACGAAAGATGCATAATAAAAATATATATTTAATACCAATTTATAGTTTTATAATAATGATAATTATTGCATGGATAATGCTTATGCAACCAATTTGCCATAATGGTAATATAACATCTTTAGATGCATTATTTTCTGCTGTTTCTTCAAGCTCAATAAATGGAATGACAACAGTAAATATTTCTAAAGAATATACATTTTTAGGACAAGTTGTAATTGTTATAGCAACACAAATAGGAGCGATAGGAGTTATTACATTTCTTTCAATAATATTTAACATAAAAAAAAGGAAGCTGAGCCTTTCAGAAACAATTATTTTAAATAGGGAATTAAAAAATGATGAGAGTATTAAATTAAAACAAAAGTTAAAAGAAGTTATAAGTTATACATTAATTATAGAACTTATTGGCGCAATATTTTTAGCTATTGCATTTATTCCAAAACTTGGTGTAAATACTGGAATATGGTATGCTATATTTCATTCAATTACAGCATTTTGTAATGCAGGGTTTGATTTATTTGGAAATACAAGTTTAATAGAATTTTCAAACAATTTATATATAAATATTGTAATTATAGTACTTATGTTATTGGGTTCAATTGGTTTTTTTGTTATTGAAGATTTAATAGACTGTATAAAAAGAAAAAGTATTATAAATATGAAGTTTCAAACTAAAATTGTATTAGTTACTACAGTAATTATTTACTCAATTTCTGTAATAATATTAAAAATTTCAGAGCCTAATTTAAAGTTTTTGCAAGCACTTTTTATAAGTGCAAGTTCTAGAACAACAGGTTTTACAACAATAGACTTAGCAAAAACCAATTCTTTAACAAAACTAATTATATCATTTCTTATGATGATAGGTGGGGCACCTCGGTTCAACTTCTGGTGGTATAAGAATAACATCGATTGCAATTATAATGTTAATTTTAAGAGATACAATAAAAAACAAAAAAGATACAACCTGTTTTTATAGAAAAATAGATATGGAAACAATTAGACAAGCAATATCAAATATTTGTATTTGTATTGTAATTGTTTTAATTGGAGTATTTATTTTTGCAAAAATACAAAATATAGATTTAATAAATATAGTATTTATGTGTGCTTCAGCTTTTTCAGCTACAGGACTTAGTGTTTTAGAAGTAGGAAGCTTAAATATAGTTGCTAAATTCATACTTATGTTACTAATGTTTATTGGAAGAGTAGGACCAATTTCGTTTTTATCTGTATTTTTAATAAATAAAAAAGAAAATAACGATGTTGAATATGTAAAGGGAAATATTATGATATGAAAGGAATTTTAGTTTGAAAATAATTGCGTTTTGGCGTTGTTGGACTGCATTTCGAAAGATGCTCATGTACAACTCGTACACTCCGCTCTTTCTCATTTGTCCGCCTAGCCAAAAGCACAATTCTTTTACAAACTATGTGTGCCTTTAAGAAAGGAATGAAATTTTTTATGAAAAAACAATGTATAATTATAGGGCTTGGAATATATGGAATGAGTGTTGCCAAAAAATTATCAGAAGAAAATGTAGAAGTTCTTGCAATAGATAAAGATATGAAAATTGTAGAAAAAGCAAGTAATTTTGTTACAAAAGCAATATGTATGGATATTTCAAGCATAGATGCTTTTGAAAATATACCAATTAATGAATTTGAAATTGGAATAGTAGGAATAGGGGAAGATATCTCTTTAAGTATAATGGCTTGCCTTGCCTTAAAAGAAGCAGGTGTTGGCTATATTATAGCAAAAGCAGGAGATAAACTTCATAAACAAATATTGGAAAAATTAGATGTAGATGAAATTGTATTGCCAGAAGAATATATGGGAATAATGACAGCAAAAAATATTATAGGAAACAAGCAATTACGGAAAAATATAATCTTATAGTGTTACAGTTCAGTGAATTTTTGTACAAAGTAGCCAAACTTGAGGTGGTGCACTTTTCTTTTGAAAACTTGGAAAAAGAAAATGTCCACCACCGACGAGACATGTGGAGTGCCTAGCGTTGCTAAAGTTAAATAACAACCTGTAATAGCTGAATTTATAAAGCAAATTTAGATACAGAGGCTAATACAAATAGTATATTAAATTATCGTATTGAAAGTAGAGATATTATTAAAGTATCAGCAATTTTTAGAAATTTTAATATTGAAAATAAAAATGATATACCTAAATATTGGGGAGAATTAAAAGAAAATGGAACTTTACAAATAATATCAGAGAACTATGGTAAAGATCTTTTGGGAATTTGCATTGGAACACAAAGTGATTTTGAATATAAATATGGAATAGGAATAGAGCTAAAAGAAGACAAAATAATTAATAATGAAATGGAAATAATTGAAATTCCTTTCTTAATGTTTTATAATGAATATAAGATATTTGAGAAAGGAAAGTGATTTTATATGAATAGACCAATAACAACTTTATTTATGTTAGAATCATTAGATGGAAAGATAAGTAGTGGAAGCACAGATAATTTAGATGCAGATAAAGATTTTTGTAGAATTGATGGTGTAAAAGAAGGATTGCATCAATATTATGAAATTGAAACAACAACTGATTATTATTCTTTAAATACTGGTAGAGTAATGGCTAAGATAGGAGTAAATAATAAAAAAGAGTATAGAGAAAAAGTTGATGTTAGATTTATAATAATAGATAATAAACCTCATTTAAATGAAAATGGAATTGATTATTTATGTCATTGGGTAGAAAAGCTTATATTAGTTACTACAAATAAAAATCATCCAGCTTTTAAATTACAAGAAAAATATGATAATTTGGATATTTTGTATTATGATTCTTTAGATTTAGGAAAAATGCTAGAAGATGTATATAGCAAATTTAAGGCAGAAAGAATAACAATTCAATCTGGTGGAACTCTAAATGGAATGTTTGTTAGAAATAAATTAATTGATTTTGTAAATATTGTTATAGCTCCAATAATTGTTGGTGGTAAGGATGTTGCAACATTAGTAGATGGAGAATCGATAAGAGATGAAAGTGAATTAAACGAGTTATTGCCTTTACAATTGTTAGAGTGTAATAAACTTGAAGATTCGTATATTCAATTAAAATATAAGGTTTTATAATACATAGAAAGGAACTATCTCATTTATGGAGATAGTTCTTTCATAAAAATAATTTTGAACAAATGTTTGACAAAATGTAATAAATATTATATAATATCCAAAAATATTTAAGGATGTGATATTATGCAAGAAAACAAAATAGCTTTATTTGAAGAAAAAGAGATAAGGAGAGCTTGGTATAATGAAGATTGGTATTTTTCAGTGGAAGATGTTGTACAAATTTTAACAGATTCTGTGGATGTAAAACAATACATAAAAAAGCTGAAAGCCAGGGATTCAGAACTAAATAACAACTGGGGTACAATTTGTACCCTAGTTGAAATGATAGCAAAAGATGGTAAAAAAAGAAAAGTAAGGACAGCGAACACTAAAGGAATATTAAGAATAATTCAATCTATTCCTTCTCCAAAAGCAGAGCCTTTTAAATTATGGTTGGCTCAAGTTGGAAGTGAAAGATTAGATGAAATTGTAAATCCAGAACTTGCTATAAATAGAGCAAAGGAAACTTATATAAGAAAAGGGTATGATGATAGTTGGATTGCACAAAGATTAAAGTCAATAGATAGTAGAAAAGAACTTACTGATAACTGGAAAGAAAGAGGAGCAAAAGACAGAGATTATGCAATATTAACTGATGAAATTTATAAGAGCACATTTAATATGAATACGGCACAATATAAAGAATTAAAAGGAATTAGTAATACAAAAAGAAATTTAAGAGATAGTATGGGAAATTTAGAATTAGCTATTACAAATTTAGCAGAAGTAACAGCTAATGAAATGCATAATACAAATAATAGTTTTGGATTAGATGAATTAAAAGATGATGTTCAAGAAGCGGGAAAAATAACTGGGAAGGCAAGAAGAGAAATAGAAGAAAAAATTGGAAAGAAAGTTGCTGATAAAAGTAATTATAAAAAGTTAACTGGGAATACTGATAAAAACAAATTGAAGAATTAAGAAGATTTTATAGCACGAAAATTTTAAAAAATTCGTGCTATAATTTTTTATATCACGAAAAATTGAAAAAATCCGTGATATAACTTTTTATATTACGAAAAAATGAAAAAATTCGTAATATAAAATTCCTTAGGACGAAAAAAACAAAAAATCCGTCTTTTAAAATCTATAGGTCAAAAAAATTGGGATTTTTGACCTATAAAAAATCATACAAGCGAAAGAGAGCATTATAAAGGAATATAAACTAGGAAAAATGGAGATTTGATTTTATCAAGGTTATAGTGTATAATCCAAACAGGGTTCTCTCTAACAGAATGGAGGATTAATGGAAGTTCAAGTTATAGAGAAAATTCAAGGAAGAATAGATAGAGCTACAGGTTTAAAAATAAATACAAGATTAAGAGTAGCTGCGTATGCAAGAGTAAGTATAGATTCAGAAGACCAG
The DNA here is from genome assembly GCA_947168035.1 of uncultured Clostridia bacterium. Classification (GTDB taxonomy): domain Bacteria; phylum Bacillota; class Clostridia; order TANB77; family CAG-508; genus CAG-269. The sequence goes on from CAMVKF010000016.1 coordinate 17,044, forward strand.
TTAAATAGTTTTGAATCACAAGTAAAATACTACAACGAAAAAATTACTAAAAATAATGAATGGTTATTTGTAGAAGTTTATGCAGATGAATCAATTTCAGGAACACAAGATTATAAACGTAGTAATTTTATGAGAATGATACAAGACAGCTTAAATGGAAAAATTGATTTAATATTAACAAAGTCAATTTCAAGATTTGCTAGAAATACTTTAGATACTCTAAAATATGTAAGAATGCTAAAAGAGAAAAATGTAGCAATTCTATTTGAAGAAGAAAATATTAATACTCTAGAAATGGCAGGAGAATTACTATTAACTATTCTTAGTTCAGTTGCACAACAAGAAAGTGAAACAATATCATCACATGTAAAACTAGGACTAAAAATGAAACAACAAAGAGGAGAGCTAATTGAATATAATGGCTGTTTGGGTTATACTTATGATAAAGAAAGTAAAAGTATATCTGTAAATGAGGAAGAAGCGGAAATAGTTAGATACATATTTAACAGATATGCACAAGGTGTTGGTTCAAGTATTATTGCTAGAGAACTAACAAACATGAAATATCAAACGCCAAAGGGCTTAACTGTTTGGAGTGATTCAACAGTTAGAAGAATACTAAAAAACGAAAAATATAAAGGTGATGTATTACAAAGCAAAACATACACTACAGACCCTATAACTCACAAAAGAGTGGTAAATATGGGAGAAGAAAATCAGTATTACATAAAAGAGCATCATCAAGCAATAATTGAGCCAGAGCTTTTTGATAAAGTGCAAGAAATTCTTGAAAAAAGAGCAGGTTCAAGAGAAAAGGGAAAAAGAAAAGGCAATTATAGTAGAAAATATCCATTTAGTAGCAGAATTTATTGTGGATTTTGCGGAACAGTTTTAACAAGAAGAAATTGGAATTCTGGAACAAAAAATGCTGCACCAGTTTGGCATTGTATGAATTTTGTAAAAAGAGGAAAAACAGAATGTCCAAAATGCAAGGCAATAAAAGAAACAATAATTGAAAATTGCTTTGTAGAGGCTTATAAAGTTTTATGTAGTGATAAAGGCGATATTGTTGAAAAGTTTATTAGTAGAATGAACAACATAATAACTGAAAATTCATCAGATAAGTTAATAGAAAATATTGAATTAGAAAAGCAAAAGTTAAATTCAAAAATGAATAAACTAATTGATTTAAGCCTAGATAATGCCATAGATAGAGATACATTTTTAGAGAGAAAAGAAAAATTACAAAACCAAATTGAACAATTAAATATGAAACAAGAAAAGTTAATGTTAGATGAAAGAAATAGTGCTAACAGAAAACTTAGTTTAAATAAAATAAGAGCTTATCTTGAAAATGGAGATATTGTAACAAAGTTTGACAAAGATGCTTTTGAAATTCTAATAAAACAAGTTATAGTTGGTGGATACGATGAAAAAGAAAATGCTAATCCACAGGCAATAACATTTGTTTTAAGAAATGATAATATAATAAATTCAAAAGAATATCTACAATCAAGCTACGATATTACAGGTAAGCAACCACATTTGGCGGATTTTATAGTAGTAACATTATGGTTTGATATAATTTAAGGGGTTTACATATTCATTATTAATTCTTATTCCAAAGTGAAGATGAGGACCGAGTTGTTGCACCATTTGTAGGGTTACCGAGCACTATCCATATAATTATTTCCGTTTAACACCGAAAAACATATTTAGGACCTACTTTGCCAATTATTTGCCCCTTTTTTACTTGTTCTCCTTGATTTATAATAAAATTAGGGTCACAATGGCAATAAGAATATTTTATTTCACCATTTTCATAATTTGAATCTGTTAAAGTAATAGTAAAGCCTCCGCCACCTAAAAAGCCAACAAAAGTAATTGTGCCATCAGTTACTGCAACAAAATCAAACCCTTCTGGAGCACCAATATCCACACCTTTATGGTATGTAGAAGCACCGAGTAGTTGGAGCACGTCTTGGTCCATAATAGCAATTTATTTTAGAAATTCCGTGGAGCAGGCCACAAAAGGTTACCATCATCTATAAAGTCAACAAATCTATGCTCTTTAGAAGTAGAATATGTTGGAATAAAAAAGACACAAATAAATATTGTAAAGACCACTAAAAAAGTAAAAAATGAATTAAAAATTTTATTGATAATAAACACCTCGATAAAATATAAAAATCATAGTTCAAATTATAAGATATAAAAAACATTTTGTCAAGATAGTGTATAAAAATACTTGACAAACATATAATAATATTGTACAATATTAAGTATAAGATATTATACGTTATTTTGTAATAGAGGGGAGATGTGAGACTATGCAAGCAATAAGTGTAAGTGAAGCAAGACAAAATTTTAAAAAATATTGTGATGATGTAGTAGAAAATAATGATGTAATAATAGTTAGCAGAAACGGAAATGGCAAAGAAAATATGGTTTGGATTGATTTAACAGCTTATAATGAATTACAAAAGGCAAAACAAAACCTTGAATATATGATGAAATTAGAAGAGAGTTTCAAGCAACTAGATGAGGGAAAAGTTGTTGTCAAAACAATGGAAGAATTGGAGGCAATGGCAAATGAATAGTATTTTTACTGAAAGGGCTTGGAGTGATTATTTGAGTTGGCAAAATGAAGACAAAAAGACACTTAAAAGAATAAATATGCTACTT
>CAMVKF010000017.1 GCA_947168035.1 uncultured Clostridia bacterium
AATTACTCCAATCACATTCGAAACTTTTCAAATTATTAATATTTCACTGTTTTGATAAAATAATTGTATTTAAAGCATTAAATAGTAACAATCAACTAAGAAAAATGCAAGAATTTTCTTGCATTTTTCTCTTTTCTGTAATAAAATACAAAAAAGTTTAGGAGGATACGTTTTGGAAGATTTTGTGCATTTACATATACATAGTGAATATAGTTTATTAGATGGAGCAAATAGAATAAAAGATTTACCAGTTCGTGCAAAAGAACTTGGAATGAATGCAATTGCATTAACAGACCATGGAGTAATGTACCGGTATCATTGACTTTTACAAGGCTTGTAAAAAAGAAGGTATAAAGCCAATAATTGGATGCGAAGTATATGTTGCTGTGCATTCAAGATTTGATAAAGAACCAGGAATAGATAATAAGTATAACCATTTAATATTGCTTGCAAAAAATAACCAAGGATATAAAAACCTAAGCAAATTAGTGTCTTTAGGGTTTATTGATGGTTATTATTATAAACCAAGAATAGATTTAGAAATATTAGAAAAATATAGTGAAGGTTTAATTTGCTTAAGTGCATGTATGGCAGGAGAAGTTCCACAAGCATTAATGAATGGAAATGAAGAAGAAGCAGAGAAAAAAGCTAATTGGTATAAAAGAGTATTTGGAGAAGATTATTATATAGAAATTCAAAATAATGGGTATAAGCAGCAAGTTTTAGCAAACCAAAAATTAATTGGACTTGCAAGAAAATTAGATATTCCAATAGTTGCAACAAATGATGCACATTATTTAAAAAAAGAAGATAAATATAACCACGAAGTTTTATTATGTATTCAAACTGGAAAAAGAATGTCAGATAGTGATAGAATGAGTTTTGCAGAGGGAGAATTATACATAAAATCTAAAAAAGAGATGATTGAATATTTTAAAGCTTTCCCTGATGCAATAGAAAATACAGTAAAAATTGCAGAAAAATGCAATGTGGAATTTGAGTTTGGAAATACTATACTTCCAAATTATGAAGTACCAAAAGAATTTGCATCACACTATGATTACCTTGAAAAACTATGTTTTGATGGAATGAAAAAACGTTATGGCGAAAATATTCCAGAAGAATATATAAAAAGAGCAGAATATGAATTATCAATAATAAAAAAGATGGGTTATGTAGATTACTATTTAATAGTATGGGACTATATTCATTATGCAAAAACACATAATATTCCAGTAGGTCCAGGGCGTGGTTCTGGAGCTGGTTCAATTTTAGCTTATAGTATAGAAATAACAGATATTGACCCAATGAAGTACAACTTGCTTTTCGAAAGATTTCTTAACCCTGAAAGAATTAGCATGCCTGATTTTGACGTGGATTTTAGTGATGAACAAAGGCAAGAAGTAATTGATTATGTATGCCAAAAATATGGAAATGACCATGTTTCGCAGATAATAACATTTGGAACTCTAGCTGCTAAAAATGCTATAAGAAATGTTGCTAGAGCATTAGATATTTCACTTTCGGACGCAGACAAAATAGCAAAAATGATTCCAAACGAGCTTCATATTACTATAAAAAAGGCAATAGATCAAAATGTAGAGTTGCACAATTTATATGAAAATGACGATAAAATAAGAAATTTATTAGATGTATCTATGGCTTTGGAAGGAATGCCAAAAAATACATCAACACACGCTTGCCGGAATTGTAATTACAAAAGAACCAGTAGACAATTATGTACCACTTTATGTAAGAGATGGACAAAATGCTACACAATATGTTATGACAACCCTAGAAGAACTTGGTCTATTAAAAATGGACTTTTTAGGTCTAAGAACTTTAACTGTTATAAAAGATACAAAGGAAATGGTAAAAAAAGATTTTGGCATAGATGTAGAATTTGACGAAGAAATGGATGATAAAAAGGTTTATAACCTTTGGCAAGAGGGAAAAACGTGTGGAATATTTCAGTTTGAAAGCCAAGGAATGAAAAACTTTATGCAAGAACTAAAACCAGATTGTTTAGAAGATTTAATTGCAGGGGTTTCGCTTTACCGTCCAGGTCCTATGGACCAAATTCCACGTTATGTTAGAGGCAAACTAAACCCAGGACATAATGAATATACACACCCAAGTTTAGAGCCAATTCTGAATGTTACATATGGTTGTATGGTGTACCAAGAGCAAGTTATGCAAATTGTTAGAGATTTAGCTGGGTACTCTTTAGGAAGGGCAGATTTGGTTCGTCGTGCAATGGGGAAGAAAAAGTTAGATGTTATGGCAAAAGAAAGAGAAGTTTTTATTCATGGACAAGTAGATGAAAACGGAAATGTAGAAGTGCCAGGATGTGTAAGAAACGGAATAGATGAGGTTTCAGCCAATAAAATATTTGATGAAATGGCAGAATTTGCAAAATATGCATTTAATAAGTCACATGCTGCATGTTATGCGGTTCTTTCGTACCAAACAGCATATTTAAAATGTTATTATCCGTCGGAATTTATGGCAGCAATGCTAAATAGTTATTTAGGAAACTTAGATAAAGTTCCAGTATATATAGATGAATGTAAAAGTTTAAATATTGAAATTTTAAAGCCAGATATAAATATAAGTGAACTTAAATTTACGGTAGATTCTGGAAACATTAGATTTGGTTTAGGAAGCGTAAAAAACGTTGGAATAGAGCCAATTAATGTAATAGTTAAAGAAAGATGTGAAAATGGAAAATTTGAAAGTTTTACAGATTTTTGCGAGAGAATTGCCGATAAAAATGTAAACAAAAAATGTATAGAAAGTTTAATAAAAGCAGGTGCATTTGATGAATTTGGTAAAACAAGAGCTACTCTTTTAGCATCTTTTGAAGGAATAATAGATGTAATTCAAAACACAAGAAAGAAAGGTTTAGAAGGACAATTTTCAATATTTGACCTTAATATACAAAATAATCAAACTAGTTCAGAAGAAATAAAATATAATTATAATGAACAAAAAGAATTTTCGGAAAAAGAGCTACTTTCACTTGAAAAAGAGATGCTAGGTATTTACTTAACAGGGCATCCACTTTCAAATTTAAAAGAAGAAATTAAAAAACAAACTACAATTTCTTCAAAAGACATTATGGCAATAGATAGCAAAAATTTAGGAGAAAATGAAGAAATTGAAAGCGAGAATTTAATAGAAAGTCAAAAGATACCTAATTTTAAAGATGGGCAAGAGGTAACATTTGCAGGAATAATTACTTCAATAAAGAAAAAATATACAAAAACAAATAAAATAATGGCATTTGTAACAGTTGAAGACTTATATGGGCAAGTTGAAGTACTCACTTTTGAAAATGCTTATCTTAGTGCAAAAGATAGTTTAATAGAAGAAAATGTGGTTTTAATTAAAGGAAGGTTAAGTATAAGAGACGAAGAAAAAACAACCATAATTGCAAATTCTATATCTAATTTTGGAGCTCAAAAAAGAAAAGTTTTAAGCATAAATATTACAAACTTAGATGAAGCTATAAAAGTACGTTTAAGGGGTGCTATAAAATACTTTAATGGAACTATGAATAATATTGCAGTTGAGGTAGTAGAAGGAGAGCAAACACTTAAATGTGGAGCAATCTACTTAACAGAGCAAATATTCGAATTATTTCAAGAAATAGTAGGAGAGCAAAATATACGAGTAGATGTTAGAGATTAGAGGTTGGAAGTTAGATGGAATTTAATAGGAATAGGAGATGGGGAAATATATGAAAAGTGCATTGGCAAAAGATATAAAATATTCGGAAGAAGATAGAAAAGCAGAAATAACAACATTGAAAAAAAGACAAGAAATGTTTTGGGAAGAAGCAAAAAAATATGGCAAAACTACTTCTGATTTAGAAGAAGAGCGAGAACGTCAAAATGATATTATTATGAATTGTAGGCAAAAAATTGGTAACCATCCGGAAATAAGTAGAGCAATAGAAAAAATAAAAGACATTAATCGTATATTACACGAACTTTCGGGGATTAGCAGAAGACTCTATGAATTGAAACAAAATGATAGCATAAAAACAAATCCAAATGAAGCTTCACATCTTATAAAATCGGAGCCAAGGGAAGTAGGTTAATTTGTGCTAGAGAGGTTAACTCCATGATTTATTTAAATAACTTTAACAAGGAAATAATAAAAACACGCATATATAATCAAGTAATATTAAGATTATATATGCGTGTTTTTACATTAAGTAGGACCAAAAAAAACTAAAAAACAGTGAATTATAATACTGCGAACAAAAATTTTGAAAAATTTTAAAAAATGTATTGACAATTTAAAAAAATGGATATATAATCATAACACATAAGGCAAACAAAAAATCGCAAAACAAATGAACGCAACAAAACAAAACGATTTGAGAAAAAGGTATGGGCTGAACATTGGCACAACCCCAAAAGGAGAAAAATATTATGTTAAAATTTATATTTAAAAAATCACAAATAAAAAATCAATTAGTAAGAAAAGTAAAAATATTTGGAAAAGAAATTGCTGTTAATGTTATTTATAGAAAAATAAATAATCCAGAGTTAAATTTTAATGGAAATGAAATATGTGTAAATTTGCCTAATAAATATAAAAAGGGTGGGAATATAGAAATTGTAAAAATTGCAATACAAAAAATGTATGATGAAATAGCCAGAATAGAAATAGAAAATACAATGGAGCAAACCAGAATAATGTTAAATGGCTTAGCTCCAGAGAATTATGAAATAAAAAGAATACCTAATAAACTTGCAAAAACCACAGAAAATAAAACATTAATTATCAACCCAGAAATTGTTAAATTGGATAAAAAAGTTTTAAAAGATGTAATTTTATACGAATTTTGCCATCTAAAATACAAAACAAATTGCAAGAGTTTTTACAATATGGTACAAGCACATACAGATAAATTAGAAAATTATGAACAACTTCTACAAATTGCATAGTGGTTTTGTAATCTTGCTTATATAAATAAAATGTGATATAATCAGCAAAATGCAAAATTAAGGAGAAAAGCTGAATTATGAGGAAAAATTCTATAATTTTTTTGATAATAATGATAATTGTTTTAGTTATATCATTTATTTTTATCAATAAAGAGAAAAATAACATTGCAAGAACAAGTAATAGAGAAAATGTTTATGAGCAGAATATAGCATTAAATGAAGAAGATAATCAAAATATTGTAGTAAGTATCAATATAAACAATGCTCAACAAAACGAAGCTACAGTTGAAAAACAAGAAAATGAGGTAAATACTGAAAATACAATAAGAAATCAAAATACAGCAGAGGGTAAAGAAGCAGAAAGTAAAAAAACGGAGAATAAAAAAGTAGAAAATAAGACCAAAGAGAACAAAATAGTTGGGAATAAAACTACAAACAAAGTTAGTGAAAAAGAAAATAAAGAGGAAAATAAAAAAAGCAAAAATAAAACAATAGCAATAGATCCAGGGCACCAAACAAAAGGAGATTCTTCAAAAGAGCCAATAGGTCCAGGTGCTACAGAAACAAAGGCAAAAGTTACTACAGGAGCAACTGGAGTTTCAACAAAACAAACAGAATCTGAGTTAAATCTTAAAGTTGCACTTAAGTTAGAAAGTGAGCTAAAACAAAGAGGATATAGAGTGGTTATGACAAGAACAACAAATAATGTAAATATTAGTAATATCCAAAGGGCTGAAATAGCTAATAACTCAAATGCAGATGCATTTATTAGAATTCATGCAGACTCCGTAGATAATGAAACTGTAAATCGGAATGTCTACATTATGCCAAACTTCACAAAATAAGTATAATGGAGATTTAGCAGAAAAAAGTTATAAACTATCAAAAATTATATTAGATAATATGTCAAAAAATACAGGTGCAAAAAATAGAGGTGTAACAAAAACAGATACTATGAGTGGAATTAATTGGAGTAAAGTTCCTGTAACAATAATAGAAATGGGATTTTTAAGCAATGAAAAAGAAGATAAATTGCTTTTTACATCTGAATACCAAAACAAAATAGTACAAGGGATTGCAAATGGAATAGATGAGTATTTTGGAGAATAAAATAAAAAGAGTGGCAACAAAAAATCAAATATATATGTAAATACGTCAATAAAATGTAGAAAAACTAACTTTTATTGGCGTATTTATCTAAATATATCATAATTAAATTTAATAATTTGTAGTGACATTTTTTTTAAAATGTGGTTTAATATATAACCATAAGCTTAAAATAGGAGATGATTATAATATGAAAAATAAAATAATCTTTAAAGTAAAAGAATTTAATAACATTAAGGAAATTATTTACAACTCAGCAGATGTTTATAGTGAAAATATAGCATTTGTAATAAAAAATAAAGATGGAAAAAATATAAGTTATACAAATATAACTTATAAAGAACTATTAGAAGATGTAAATAGACTTGGAACAGAACTTTTTTCTATGGGGTTAAAAGGAAAAAGAATTGCAATTATTGGAAAAAATAGGTATGAATGGGTCCAAGTTCATCTTGCAAATTTATTAGGAGGAATTATTTCTATTCCTTTAGATAAAGATTTGCAACTTGAAGAATTAACTACATCTTTACAAAGAAGTAAGGCAGATGTAATAGTTTTTGACCCAAAATTACTTGAAGAAATAGAGCAAATTAAGCAAAAAGATTTACCAAATTTAAAAGAATATATATCTATGGATAAATTAGATGGATATAAAAATATAAAAGAACTTACAAAAAATGGTGAAGAAAAACTAAATAATGGAAACAAAGAATTTATAGATTATGAAATTGATGAAAATAAAATGAATATTTTATTATTTACCTCAGGTACAACTTCTCAAGCAAAAGCTGTTATGCTTTCTCATAAAAATATAGCTAGTAACATCTATGCACTTCAATGTGTTGAAGATATAAGGCCAACAGATACAAATATTGCATTTTTACCATTTCACCATATTTTTGGATCAACATGTATGTTATTAATGTTAGCAGATGGTAGTAAAACCGTATTTCCAGATGGTTTAAGATATATAAAACAAAACCTAAAAGAATACAAAGTAAGTGTATTTGTTGGAGTTCCAGTTTTAATCGAAGCAATTTACAAAGCAATAATGAAGGAAGTAGAAAAACAAGGCAAAACAAAATTGATACAAAAAGCAACAAAGATAAGCAATTTATTGCTAAAATGTCATATTGATATTAGAAGAAAACTATTTAAGCCAATACTTGATGAATTAGGAGGTGCTTTAAGGCAAGTAGTATCTGGAGGGGCTCCTGCAGACCCTATTTATGTAAAAGGTTTTAATGATTTAGGAATTGTAGAAGTTCAAGGTTATGGTTTAAGTGAAACATCTCCTGTAATATGTGCTGAAAATTTTAAACTAATTAGGCAAGGCTCTGTAGGTGTGCCTATGATAAATAATGAAATAGAAATAGTAAATAAAGATGAAAATGGTATAGGAGAAATAAGAGTTAAAGGTCCAAATGTAATGCTAGGTTACTATGAAATGCCAGAATTAACAGCAGAAGTTTTAAAAGATGGATGGTTTTATACAGGAGATTTAGGATATTTTGATAAAGATGGAATTTTATATTTAACAGGTAGAAGTAAAAATATGATAGTTCTAAAAAATGGAAAGAAAGTATTTCCAGAAGAAATAGAAACAATAATAAACAGATTAGATTTAGTACAAGAATGTATGGTTTTTGGGTTAGAAGATAAAGATGATAACAATGATGTTAAATTATCAGTAAAAACTGTTTGGGATAAAGAAATAATAGAAGAAAAATATAAAGATAAAACAGAAGAAGAATTAAGAAATATTTTATGGAGTAAAATAAAAGAAATAAATACAACATTTCCTAGGTATAAGCATATTCAAAATTTAATTACATCTTATGATGAACTAATAAAAACAACAACTAAAAAAGTAAAAAGACAAGAAGAAATGAAATTAATAAATAAATAGGAGAGAATTATGGAAGAAGAAATATTCGAAGAATTAAAGAAAATGATTGCAAATCAATTTGGAGTAGATGAGAATATAATAAGAATGGAATCTTCTTTTATGGAAGATTTAGCAGCAGATTCATTAGATATTGTTGAATTTGTTATGAAAATAGAGGAAAAATTTGGAGTGAAAATTTCAGATGATGAAATGGAATCTTTTACTAAAGTTGAAGATGTTGTAAAATATATTATAGATAATAAAAAATAAAGTTTAAAGCTATGTTTAAATAGTACTTGCAAATAAGTAAAATAATGAAGGTATAAATAGTAATATTTGGTACATAATAAACCAAGAGGAAATTCTTTTTCAAACTTGAAAGATACATATAGGAAGGGAATGGTTTTTTATGAAAAATAAAAAAGAAAATGGGGAAGATGCTACCAAATATGGAGAATTTGTATCTTCATTTTTTACTTGGATTACACCAAAAACACAAAAAAACAGGACAGAAGAATTAGAAAATATGACAAAAGTCAACAAAGGTCAAAATAGTAAGAAAAATAGAGAAAACAAAAGATAAAACTATAAAAATAGTATATAATCTGAAAATATACATAAAAAATAAATGTTGAAAAATAGAAAAAAAGCAAATATAATACAACCAGAAAGTCAAAGAAAGTCAAAAACAAAAAAGAGGTGATTATATGAGAATGTCAGATATAATAGAGGAATTTATAAAAGAACTTTTTTCTGATGAAGAAGAGATAGAAATACAAAGAAACGATTTGGCTCAACAGTTCAACTGTGTTCCATCACAAATAAACTATGTAATTTCAACAAGATTTAAGCCTTCACAAGGCTATTATGTAGAAAGTAGAAGAGGAGGTGGTGGTCATATTAGAATAAAAAAAGTAAATAATACTAAATCTGATTATTTGATGCATATAATAAATAACATAGGAAATAGTTTAACAGATAATGAAGCGAAAATATTAATAAGTGACTTTTTAACCTACAACTTAGTAAATACCAAAGAAGCAAAACTAATAAGAGTTGCTACAAGTGATAATGTGTTAGATATTCCAAAAGAATACAAAGATAAATTAAGAGCAAACATATTAAAAAATATGTTGTTAAATTTAAATTAGAGGTAAGAATTTTAAAACAGACCTCCAAAATTTAAAAAAGAAAGGAATGATTAAATATGAAATGTGAGAATTGTGGAAAAAATGAGGCAAATGTTAAATATACACAAATTATTAATGGAGAAAAAAAGCAAATGTTTTTATGCGAAGAATGTAGCGAAAAACTAGGAATAAATGATATTCATTTTAATATGCCAATAAACTTTACAAGTTTTCTATCAGACTTCTTTAATGATGTAAATGACTTTACTTTAATGCCAACACTTGGAGAAACAAATAAACTTAAATGTACAAAATGTGGATTAGATTGGGAAGACTTTTTACACACAGGTAAATTTGGTTGTAGCAATTGTTACACAGATTTCGAAATGAAAATTGATCCAATATTAAGAAGTCTTCAAGGAGCAACAGCTCATATTGGAAGACTAGGAGATGTAAAACTAGGAAATGAAATAAAGCAAAATTTAGATGATAAGATGGAGCCAAAAGAAAACCTAAGTAAAATAGAAAAATTAAATGAAGATTTAAAACAAGCTATTAAAGAAGAACGTTATGAAGATGCAGCCAAAATTCGTGATGAAATAAAAAAAGAAGAAAACAAATAATACACCAAAGTATATAAAAATAAGTGTTATCAGGAGACTTTAGCCTCCTGTATACAATATAGAAAAAGGAGGAAAAGCTTATGAATTGGTATTTGCAAAGTGGAAAAAATTCTGATGTTGTACTAAACACCCAAATTACATTTTCAAGAAATTTAAGAAATTATAAATTTGCAACAGAAAACCCAAAAGAAATACAAGAAATAGAAAATTTAATAAAAAGCAATTTACCAAGTTTAGGGTATGATTTAAAACTTCTAAAATTAAAAGATATGGATAAATTAACAAAAATGTCACTTATAGAAAAAGGGTTGATGCCAGAAGATATAAAAGAATATAGTTCAATTCTTATAAATAATGAAGAAAATATATGTATAATTATAAATTCAAATGACCATATTGAGCTACAAGTTTTTAGTGCAGGAATGGAAATAGAAAATGCATTTAACTTAGCTAAAGAAATAGATGAAAAGCTAAACAATACATTTGATATAGCAAAAAGCAAAAAATATGGGTATTTAACAACATCACCTACAAATGTTGGAACAGGTTTAATTGCAAAAGCAACTTTACATCTACCTGGTCTTACAAAAACAGGAAACATAAGAAAAATTTCTAAAACATTAAACAATTTTGGGTTGAATTTTATAGGTATGTATTTATCAAACCAAGAGATAGTTGGAGATATATACCAAATTTCTAATAAACAAACACTTGGTATTTCAGAAAGTACAATAGTGAACAACTTAAAAGCAATAATAGAAAAAACAATAGAACAAGAAAGACAAGCTAGAAAAATTCTAGCAAAAAATCAAATAGAATTAGAAGACCTAATATATAGAGATTTTGGAATACTAACAAATGCAAGAAAATTAAAATGGGTTGATGCAATAGAATTGTTATCTAATGTAAAAATGGGAGTAGATTTAGGTTTACTAGATGAATTAACAGATGAAAAGGTAGCAAAAATCTATTTTTTAATAAACCCAGCTAATTTACAGTTACACTATGGACAAAACTTAGAAGCATATGATAGAGACATAAAAAGAGCAGAAATGATAAAACAAATAATAAAAGAATAATTTTTCCCATTTGGGACCAGCACTTTTGGGAATTTTCCATTGGGGACGGTCCTTTTTGGTAAATCTTATGTAAATATGGTTTCATATTTAGAAATTAGTTTTTTCAAATCAATATAGAGGGTATACTAAAAGAAAAAAATAGGTTAAAAAAAATAATATCCCATCATTAGATTTACCAAAAAGGACCGTCCCCAATGGAAAATTCCCAAAAAAGAACCGGTCCCAAATGGGAAAATGGGAGTGGAAAGGAGAGATTTTTATGATTTATAAATTTACAACGAGAGCAAAAAAAGCAATAGAATTAGCCCAAGATGAAGCGGCTTCTTTAGGTCATAACTACATAGGTACAGAACATATTTTGTATGGATTGGCAAAAGAGGGTGCAGGTGTTGCAAGTAGAGTTTTAGCAAATCAAAACATTTCACCAGAAAATATAGAAAATAAAATAATCGAAATGATTGGTAAAGAAGTTCTAACAGGTATGGAAACTTTAGGCTTTACACCAAGAAGTAAAAGAGTGATTGAAAACAGTTTTATAGAAGCCAAAAAATTAGGGTATGACTATATAGGCACAGAACATTTACTTATGGGAATTTTAAGAGAAGGAGATAGTATTGCAGTTAGAATTTTAATAGATTTAGATGTTGATATTCCTAAAATTTATAATGAAATAGTAAATGTAATAAATGAAACAGAAGATATAAGCCAAAGCCAAAAATCTAATAATGATAAAAAAGGAAGCTATAATTCAACACCAACACTTAATCAGTATGGTGAAGATTTAACAAAAAAAGCAGTAGACCGGAAAGTTAGACCCAATTGTAGGAAGAGCTGATGAAATTCAAAGAGTTATTCAAATTTTATCTAGAAGAACAAAAAATAATCCTTGTTTAATAGGAGAACCTGGAGTTGGTAAAACTGCAATAGTTGAAGGCCTAGCACAAAAAATAAATTCAGGAGATGTTCCAGAAATACTTAAAAATAAAAGAGTTGTAAGTATGGATATTTCAGGTATGGTTGCAGGTAGTAAATACAGGGGAGATTTTGAGGAAAGAATAAAAAAAGCATTAGGAGAAGTTAAAAAAGCAGGGGATATTATATTATTTATAGATGAAATTCATACAATAGTAGGAGCAGGTTCAGCAGAAGGAGCCATTGATGCAGCAAATATTTTAAAACCAATGCTTGCAAGAGGAGAAATTCAACTAGTTGGTGCAACTACAATTTCAGAATATAGAAAATATATTGAAAAAGATGCAGCATTAGAACGTAGGTTTAGCCCTGTAACTGTTAATGAGCCAAGTGCAAAAGATACTATAACAATTTTAAAAGGAATAAGAGACAAATATGAGGCACACCACAATGTAAAAATTACAGATGAGGCAATAGAAGCAGCTGTTAATTTATCTGTAAGGTATATAAATGATAGATTTTTGCCAGATAAAGCAATAGATTTAATAGATGAAGCTTCATCTAAGGCAAGGTTAAAAACATATACAGAGCCAGATAATTTAAAGCAGTTACAAGAAGAAATAATGGTAGTATCTAAAGATAAAGAAGAAGCGGTTCGTAGCCAAAAATTTGAAAAGGCAGCAAGTTTAAGAGATAAAGAAAAATCTTTAAAAGAACAATATGAAAAAGAAGAGAAAAAGTGGAAAAATAAAAACACAAAAACAGTGGTTACAATTACAGAAGAAAATATTGCTGATGTAATTGCAATATGGACAGGAATTCCTGCAAAAAAGATTACAGAAGATGAAAACACAAAACTTCGTAATCTAGAAAGTAGCCTTCATGAGAGAGTAATTGGACAAAATGAGGCAATTGAGGCAGTATCTAAGGCAATAAGAAGAGGAAGAGTAGGTTTAAAAGCTCCAAATCGTCCAATAGGTTCATTTCTATTTTTAGGGCCAACAGGTGTAGGTAAAACCGAGCTTTCAAAGGCTTTAGCTGAGAGCTTATTTGGGGACGAAAAGAGTATGATAAGAATAGATATGAGTGAATATATGGAGCCACACTCAGTATCTAAATTAATAGGTTCACCTCCAGGATATGTAGGTTTTGAAGATGGCGGACAATTAACTGAAAAAATCAGAAGAAAGCCATATTCAGTAATACTATTTGATGAAATAGAAAAGGCTCATCCTGATGTAATGAATATGTTACTTCAAATTTTAGATGATGGTAGACTTACAGATTCAAATGGTAGAACAGTAAACTTTAGAAATACAGTTATTATTATGACATCAAACATAGGAGCAAGGCTAATTACAGATAAAAAATCATTAGGATTTTCAAATAAAGAACAAAATCAAGATGAGGAAAAAGAATATGAAAGTATTAAAAAAGAAGTTATGGCAGAATTAAAAAGACAGCTAAGGCCAGAGTTTATAAATCGTATTGATGAAATAATAGTATTCCATAAATTAAATGATGAAGAAATTTCAAAAATTATAGAAATAATGTTAAATGAAGTTAAAAATAGAATGAAAAATCAAAAATACGAAATAGAATTTTCTCCAGAAGTTAAGGAACTATTAGCAAAACAAGGAATAGACAAAAACTATGGTGCAAGGCCACTTAGAAGAACAATACAAAATTTAATAGAAGATAAACTCGCAGAAAATATACTAGACGGAAAAATTACTAAAGAAAAACCGGTAAATGTATGTGTAAAAGATGATAAAATTATAGTATAATTTTCAATTGGGGACGGTCATTTTTGGGATTAGATTTTAATAAAAAATAACTAATCCAGCTCAAGCATTTCGTTTTTTAAAATCCGTATGGTGGGTATCCCTAAAGGGGGAACCATAGGATTTTAAAAAATGATGTGCGGTTAAACAGGATTAGTTATTTACATTAAAATCCCAAAAGTGCTGGTCCCAAATGGGATTTAAAATAAGAAGGCAGGAGCACAACTCCTGCCTTTATGTATTTCATAAAGCCAAGAATAATACTTCTGCCTGTAGTCCACCAACATAGTATTTTACTTGCTAGTAATTAAAATACTTATTTGTTAGCCATATTGTTTTCAACTTGTTGGATCATTTTCTTAACCATGTTACCACCTATTCTTCCTGCATCTCTTGAAGAAATATCACCATTGTAACCATCTTTTAAATTAACTCCAACTTCTGAAGCTACTTCATATTTGAATCTATCTAATGCATCCATAGCTTCTGGAACTAATTTTTTGTTACTATTGTTTGAATATGCCATCTTAATTCACCTCCTGTTGATATACAAAACAATTTAAAAAAAGTTTTGCAAATTTAGAAAAAATTAATTTTCTAAATATAGAATGCGCTAAAAAAAGAAAAATAAACAGAAAAAATTTGGAAAAAAAGAAGACACAATAATATGTCTTCTATTTATTTTCCGTACTTCTTTTTGAATTAAGAAAGCTTTTTATTTTTGAAAATACATTAAAAACAGTAAAAGTAGATGTGGTAAGAGCTGTTTCTTTGCCACCATTTTCTAATATATTTGTTTTATGTTCTAATTTGTTCATAAGTTCTGTAGAATAATTTTCAAAGAAATCATAATTTTCGCTATTTCCAACTATTGTTTGAAATTTAGTAAGTTTTTTTCTACAAGTTTCTAAATCTTCTAAAGTATAAATAGAATTATAAATATTTTTAAAGAACTCTTCAATAATTAGATTTTGAGTATTTAAAAATGTTTCTTTTATATTTAATCTATATTGTTCAATAGTTTCTTGTATTTGAGAATCTTCATCTGTTATTTTATTGTTTAAATCTATTATTTGTTCTTCATAATTTAAAATATTATCAAAAGCTTTAACTATTTTCTTATATGTTTTTTTGGAAGTATTGCTAATTACAGCTTCTTTAAATTCATCTGTTGAAAAAAATGTACTTTTAAATAAAATATCTTCTCCAATAAAAAATACTAATTCGTTTAAAAGTGCGCATTCAACAGGATAATAAGAAGGACTTGGAGTAAATAAGTTTAAATCAAAATATTTTTCAAAATCAGGTTTAACACCAATAATTTTTGCAGAAATATATTGAACAGCTGCCTCATTTATTCCATTACCAACAGGTTTAAGCCAACTATAATCTGCAAGACCAAGTTTTATTAAATTATTCTTTTTATCCTTAATTTCTTGCAAATAATGTAAACACTCATGTATTGCAAACTCTTCTAAATCATCATCTTCAATTTTATAATTAAAGTAAATAGAAGAGTCTGTATAGCAGTAACTTGCATCTAATGTGCCTTGTGGAATATCTGCTTTATACATTTTTAAATTAAATAGTTTTCCAAAAATTTCTTGTTCATCTAAATTAAAGTTTGGAAAAGTTTTTACTATTTTGTTAGCAATACTATTTGTTATTTTTATAATTTTTTCTGTACTTATTCTTTCGCAAATTACTAAACCATCTTTTTCTATATCTTTTTTAATATTCATAAGTTTCTCCTAATAAAATTCATAGCTTTTAATGTATCATTTTTTCCATTATTTGAATTGCGTTTGTTGCGGCACCTTTTCTTATGTTGTCTGCAACACACCAAAAATTCAAAGTATTTGCCTGGCTATAGTCACGTCTTAATCTACCAACAAAAACTTTATCAGAGCCATTTGCAATGGTTGCTAATGGGTAAATATTTTTAGCTGGGTCATCATAAAGACAAACGCCAGGTGCTTTTTCTAAAATAGATTTTACATCATTTAAGTCAAAGTCATTTTCAAACTCAACATTAATAGATTCACCGTGACAGTTTTCAACAGGAACTCTAACTGTAGTTGCTGTTATTGCTATATTTTGCCTTCCTAAAATTTTTCTTGTCTCATCTATCATTTTATGTTCTTCTTTTGTGTAACCGGTCTTGCATAAAAATATCAATATGAGGCAAACAGTTATTATAAATTTGGTGTGGGAATTTTTTTAAGCTATCTCCAGAAGATTTGTTTAATAAATCTTCAAGACCTTTTTTACCTGCACCAGAAACTGCTTGGTAAGTAGAATAAACAATTCTTTTTATTTTATATTTATCATCTAAAGGTTTTAAAGCAACAACTGCTTGAATTGTAGAACAATTAGGGTTTGCAATAATTCCATTGTTATTTTTAATATCAGGGCTATTTACTTCTGGAACAACAAGTGGTACTGTTGGGTCCATTCTAAAATAGCTACTATTATCAATAACTACACAGCCTTTAGATGCTGCAATAGGCGCGAATTTTTTTGAGGTTTCTCCACCTGCTGAAAAAATAGCAAAGTCAAAACGTTCATCAAAAGAGTTTTCTTTTAACTCATATGCAACGTAGTCTTTACCAAAAAACTTCAGTACATTTCCTGCTGATTTTTTAGAGCAAAATAGTTTATATTCAAAATTTGGAAGATTTTTTTCCTCTAATACTTTTAGAGCACATCTTCCAACTAAGCCTGTTGCTCCTACAATTGCTAATTTATATTTTTTTGACATAAATAAAACCATTCCTTTCTTAAAGCACAAATCTAGTTTTCTATTAATTATTATATGCTAAATAAAGAATTTTGACTTTTTATATCTAAGAAAGTTAATTTTTCTTGTTTAAAATCTTTAATTTTCATTTGAAAGTAAATTTAAAACTTTAGGGTATATTTCATAAGCATTTTTCTTCCAATTATCTGAAATATTTTTTGCTTGGTTAATAGAACCCGCATATGTTCTAATTTCAAATATAGTTGTATTGTTTTCAACAATTTTACATTTTACTGTGTATGAATGTTCATTTTCTGGTATATATTCAGTAATTATTGAACTTTCATTGGCAATATTTGTGGATTCATTTTTTAATATTGTATCTGTTTTCAACTTTTTTAAACCAGGTAAAATATCAATTGTTAAATCTAAGGATTCTTTACCATAGTTTGTTAATCTGTATATTGCAAAATTTGAATCTTCATCATCTTTAGTGTAAGTTTCTACAAGTTTAGAATCTACAAGGTCAGTTAAAATCTGTTTAAAATAAAAATAATTCATATTAGTAATAGGGTTAATATACTTAAACAAGTCGCTTTCAGTGATGTCCCTATTTATATTATTTAAAACATAAAGGATTAAAACTTTATCTTGTGCTAAACTATTAAGTTCAACATTATCCATAATGGTTACTCCTTACATTAAATTTAGATAGATTATATCACAATCAAAATTTAAAGTAAAGTTGATAATTTAAATTATTTGTAGTAAAATATTAAAAATTGATGCAATTCACAGCTATAAAGTTTTTCTAGTCCTGCCTAACGTGATTAATATATATTTTTTTATAAGGCTTGGTGTCGCAATCTTCCTTATCTCAAGATATAAAAATAAATTTTTATATCTTGAGATCGCATAAGTTGATTGCTCCAGTCGCCCTTCGCTAACGCTTCGGTTGCTCGCCTTACGCGCCTTATTTAAAAATATATATTAATCACTGGCGCGGACTTGTTGCAAGTAAAGCTGTGAATTGTAAGAAAAAATTTACTATTTATATAGTTACAGTTTGAGAGTAAGATAATATTAAAGCTATGGAATATTAAGGTTTAAGAAGTAAAAAAAGGATGGTTTCATATATTATGGATATAAAAAAACAAAGGAATTTTTTAATCATAATTTTTATTATAGGTTTATTTTTAGACCAAATTACAAAATTTATTGCATTAAAAAATGGAAAAATTATTCAAAATGAAAGTATTATAACAGCAACTAGAGCACAGATGATAGCTATGTCAATTTTAGTAGTAGTAATGCTTTTAAGATATGTTTTAAACAATAATGTTTATATAAAATTAGACACTAAAATAATATGTATTTTAGCAATATCAGGGATTTGTTCAAATTTGATAGACAGGCTATGGAATGAGCAGACTTTGGTTTTTATAAATATTACAAAAGGAATTTGTTTAAATTTAGCATATATTTATATATTAATTGCGTGGGTGGGAATGGCAGTTATTTTAACAAAAAATACAATGAAAATTATAAAAAGGAATGAAATTAAAAATGAAAGTAAGAGTAAATGAAGAAGCTGTAGGAAAAAGAATAGATAATTATATAGCAATTTTAAATAATGATTTATCAAGAAGCCAAGTACAAAGATTAATTAAACAACAGCAAATTACAGTAAATGGAGAAGCGGTAAAAGAATCATATAAAACAAAATTAAATGATGAAATTGAAATAACAATACCAAAAGCACAAGAAGTTGGTATTGTTGCACAAGATATTCCTGTACAAATTCTTTATGAAGATAATGATATTATTGTTATAAATAAACCAAAAGGAATGGTGGTTCATCCTGCAAATGGAAATTTAGATGGAACATTGGTAAATGCTATAATGTCAATCTGTAAAGATAGTTTATCAGGTATAGGCGGAGAAATAAGACCTGGAATAGTACATAGATTAGATAAAAATACCTCTGGTTGTATAATAGTTGCCAAAAACGACAAAGCACATATTGCATTAAGTAATAAACTAAAAAATCATGAAATAAAAAAAACATATATTGCTTTAGTTAGGGGAATAATAAAAGAAAATGAAGCTACTATAAAAATGCCTATTGCAAGAGATAAAACAGATAGAAAGAAGATGGCAGTTGACAAGAATGGAAAAGAGGCAATAACACATTTTAAGGTATTAGGCAGATTTGAAAATAAATATACATTACTTGAAATTAACATAGAAACAGGAAGAACTCATCAAATTAGAGTTCATCTATCACACATTGGTTACCCAATTATAGGTGATGATGTTTATTCAAATGGAAAAAATAGGTGGAATATAGAGGGGCAATGTTTACATGCAAAGGCTTTAGATTTTACACACCCTATAACTAATGAAAACTTACATATAGAAGCGCAATTGCCAGAATATTTTAAACAAATTTTAGAAGAATTAAAAGCTGATAATTTTTAGCTAGAAATATTTATATATTAATCACGTTAGGCAGGACTAGATAAACTAGAAAGTTGTGAATTTTAACTTTCCAACCAGATATGAGACTTAAAGAAGGGATGGATTTTTTATGGAAGAAAGATTACAAAAATATTTAGCAACCTGTGGAATAGCTTCAAGAAGAAAATGTGAAGAATTAATACTAAGTGGAAAAATTGAAGTAAATGGAAAAATAATAACAGAGCTTGGAACAAAAGTTGGTGAAAATGATATAGTAAAATATAATGGCAAAATAGTAAAAAAAGAAGAAGAAAAAATATACATATTACTAAATAAACCAATAGGCTATGTTACAACTGTAAAAGACCAATTTAAAAGAGATACTGTGCTAGATTTAGTAAAAGTAAATAAAAGGATAATGCCAGTAGGTAGGCTAGATATGTACACATCTGGTGCTTTAATATTAACAAATGATGGTGAACTTATAAACCAATTAACACACCCTAAAAATGAAATTAACAAAACTTATAATGTAACAGTAAGAGGAATTGTAACAAAACAAGATATTCAAAACCTAGAAAAAGGTGTAATAATTGACGAAAATTATAAAACAGCACCTGCAAAGGCGAAAATTTTAAAAATAGATAATGTAAAAAATATATCGAGAATTCAAATAACAATACACGAAGGAAAAAACAGGCAAATAAGAAAAATGTGTGATGCAATAGGAAAAAAAGTAATGGCACTCCACAGAAGCAAAATTGGAAAACTAGATTTAGAGGGCTTAAAAATAGGCGAGTGGAAATATATAAACAAAGATGAGATTTTGTAAAATTGAAAGGAGTAACAGAGCCACTTAATGCCTCTGTTACTCACTATAATACATATATAAATTTTAGTTATATTTTCATAAACCATTATATTATTTAAAGATTGAATTTTAG
>CAMVKF010000018.1 GCA_947168035.1 uncultured Clostridia bacterium
GAAAAATCGATGTAGAATTTCTTAAATTACGAAATGAGCCGAGAAACTTTGAAAATTTTTAATATTTCAATGTTTCGAGGGCAAAATTATATTAAAACTATTAAATAGTAACCATAAAAAATAGCATTATTCTTTTAAGTAATTGTTTTAAATTTTTTGGCTTTATGTTTTTATATATTTTTCTTTTTTTAAGTTCTTTTTGGTAATATGTTTTTGCTGGGTTTTCTAAGTCTTTTATTACTGCAAGCATAGAATTTGTTGCCCAAATTTTTAGGTTTTGTTTAGTTTGTGGCTGAATATTTATTTTTTCTGCTTGTTCTAAAATAAAGTCAAAATGAATTAATTTGTCTTTTAGTTTTTGCATTGTTTTTTCCATACTTTTTGTTCTCATTATACTATTTTTACTTTGTACATAAAAATATTCTCTTTTTTCTATTGAGACCATTGTTTTTGCATTTAATATTATAAATGGCATTGTTCTAAAGTCCTCGTGGTATGTACCATTTGGAAATTTTAAAATTATGTCTTTTTTTATTGCATAGTTCCAAAGGCAATCTATTAAATCATCATTTCCAAATAATATATTAAAACCTTGTTCTCCTGTTACCTTTTCAAAAAATATACTTTTTGGAATTTTTAATTCTTTTTTGTTTTCGTCAACAAAAATTGGGTTCCATTTTATTAAGTCAATTCCTAGCATAATATATTTTTCAATATCATATAGTAAATGCTGTGAAATATAGTCATCACTATCTACAAATATTATGTATTCACCATTTGCTTTTTCTACACCAAAATTTCTTGTGCTTGCTACACCTGTATTTTCTTTTTTATAATAAATTATTTTTGGCTCTTTTTCATATTTTTGCATAATTTCGTCTATATTGTCTGTTGAACCATCATCTACTACAATTATTTCATATTGTAGGTTTGATTTTTGGTCTAATATACTTTTAAGCGTATTTTCTATTGTTTTTGCTGAATTGTAAACTGGTACTATAAAACTTATCATAGTCGGTCTCCTTTGGGTCTCACGGTAGTTTGACCCCTATATTTCAAATAAATTATTTATAATTTTTATAATTTTTTCGTTATATTCTTCTGGCTCAAATTTATTTATTTTATACCCTTTTTCTATAAATTCTTTCATTGCCTCATATATTCCATCTGCTGATTTTGCAACTACTTTTCCAAATTTTCCTTCTACATCTTTTTTACTATCTGAAACATCTGTTGTAATTATTGGCTTTCCTAAAATCATACTTTCTACAAACACAACAGGGTAACCCTCATAGTCTGAAGACATTACCAAGCAATCACTATTTTTTAAATATGGGTATGGGTTTTTCTTAGCTCCTAGAAAATATATATTTTCTTCACCTTGGGCTTTTTGCTTTAAACCCTCAGTATCTTTCCCCTCTCCTACAAAAATTACTCTAAATTTTAAACCATCTTTATTTAGCTTTTTGGTAGCTTCAATTATTCTGCTTAAACATTTTTGGTGTTCTATATGTCTGCCTAAATTTATAAATGTTGGTATTGGCTTAGCTTCAAAGTCTGTTACATTTTCTTCTGCTAAATTTAAGATTTTTTTGTAATCTATTAAATTATTGCAAACAATTAGTTTTTCTTCCATACTCGGAAACTCATTTACAAATACATTTTTGTCGTGCTGTGATACAAAAATTATTTTTTTAAATTTTTCTATTTTTAGTTTTTCGAAAAAGTTTTTGTACAATTCTTTATTATTTTGGTAAAAACTTAAATAATCATTATGTACCCATAAATATGAGGTTTTGCTTGCATTTTGCGCAACAAAGGCTGAAGAATAACTATATGTTGCATAACTTATAGAATAATCAAATTTATTTTTGTATTTTAGTTTAAATTTTAGTTGCTTTAAAAAATTTATTATTTTTCTAATTATTATAATTTTATTGGCATTTGGAGTATATGTTATTAGTTTTATATTTTCTGGAAGCTCTTTTAAAAATATTCCTTCTTTTTTTTCTAAAACAAGGGTTATTTCATATTTTTTATTTATTGCTTTAAGTAAGTTAATTAGTGCAGTTTCTATTCCACCAACATTCAAATTATAACTAGATATTAGAATCTTTCTCATAACTTTATATCCTTTCAAAAGCAGCAGAAATATTGTCTCTTTTATATCCCTTTTTTATTAGGTATTCTTTTATTCCCTTTTGTTCTAAATCTTTGCTTTTTTTGTTTATTATGTTCTTGGCTGAGGTTATTTCGTATTCGTTTAATTCTTCTTCATTTTCATATATATAATCTTCTATTAAATTTCTGTTTATGCCCTTTGCTAACAATTTGTAGGTTAATTCTATTATTGATAAATTTTTTAATATGCGAAAATTGTTAATTGCTTTTTTTATGTATTCACTGTCATTAATATAACCTGCTTCTTTACAGTATTCAATTATATCTTCTAACATATTTTCTTCTATTTCGTTTTTGAATTTTTCTCTTATTTCACTTTCTGTTCTTTTTTTATACATTATAAATTTTACAATTTTGGTTTTTGCTTTATCAAATTCTTCCGCTGAATACATAAAAATTCTCCCTTTTTCAATTTTAATGTTACTGTTAAGGCTGGCTGGTAGATATTTGTTAATAGTAACATTGTAACACAAAAAATACTTTTTTTTCAATATTTTACAAAAAATATGTAGACAAATTTAGTTTTTTTGTGGTATTATATTTATATTAAAGGCTTAATTAAATTTCTAAAAATTTAGTTTAAAGGAAACATTTTTTATAATTTTACTTTAAATAGCCAAGGAAGAAAGGAATGAAGTTTTGATGAAAAAAGTTTTAGGATTATTAATCATTGCTTTTATTTTTGTTTTTTCATTTAATTTTTGTTATGGAATTGATGAAAATATTACAGGAAATAGCGCTAGTAATTCAAGTAGCTCTAATAGTTCATCTAGCCAAAATCAATCTAAAAATTCAAGTTCTTCGGCTTCTAAAAGTAGCCAAACAGATGATGAGGATGAAGATGAGGAAAATACTAGTAAATCTACTTCAAGTACCACTACATCATCTACTAGTGTAAGCAGAGTTGACAGTGTAACTGATACAGAAAGCTCTACTATTAGCAATATAATAAGCATTGCATTAATTGTAATTGGTTTATTATTAATTATTTTTGCGATTGCTATTTTAATTAGAATATCAAAATAAAAAGTAGTATATAATTTATATACTACTTTTTATTTTTTATAATGAGTTCTACATTGTGAAATCTCAAGTACATCATTATTTATTTTGTATACTATTCTATTAGTATCATCAATTCTTCTGCTCCAAAAACCTGAAAGTTCATATTTTAATGGTTCTGGTTTACCTATTCCTTCAAATGGATGTCTCTCAATGTCTTGTATAAGTAAATTAATTCTTTTTAATGTTTTTTTATCTTGAGTCTGCCAATACAAATAATCTTCCCAAGCTTCTTCTTGCCAAATTTTTTTCATTAATCTTCCACCTCTATTAGATCATGCTCAACACCTTTTCCTTCTTCTAAATCTTTTATTGATTTTTTAAGGTGTTTCATATTTTCCTCTGAATAAAAAGGGTCTACTTCTATTTTGAATGGTATTTTATTTTCTCTCACTACAGTCTTAATAAAAACATTTATTGCTGTAGATATATTCAATCCTGTTTCGTTGCAAAAAATTTCAAATTGTTTTTTTAAGTCTTCATCTATACGAACATTTACTGTTGTTTGTGCCATAATAATTTCCTCCTCCTTTAATATATTATATACATCGTATCATATTTTATACACATTGTCAATATTTTGTACCTATAAAATAAAAACAAATGATTGTCAATTGTAATTTCAAAATTTTTCATAGTATATTTTGCTAAAAAAAATTTATAATATTATTAGATTTTAAATTAGGAAATTTTTTTCCAGAAAGGACAAGTTTTATGAAAAGAGGTTTATTTATAAGTTTGTTTTTAGCATCTATTATAGTTATTTTTAGTGTAACATATTCTTTTGCTGAAAATAGTATGATGGAAAATGCTGTAAATGGCGTTAGAAACGTAGTAGGTGGTGCTGAGAATGTTGTAGAAGATGCAGCTAAAGGTGTTGCAAATACATCTAAAGATATTACAGGAGGGGTTCAAAATGCAGCTGAAAATATGACAAGAAATAATGATAATAATTGGAATAATAATATGAACAATCAAAATAATAATGATGATAAACAAAATACACAAAATAATGATGGAATGGGTATAACTTCAACTACTGGTGAAAATGGAAATTATACAGCAACTAGAACTGGAACAATGACAGATGGTAATTTTCTTGGTATGAATTCTACAGCATGGATTTGGCTTGTAATGGCTGTACTTGCAATTGCTATAATTGCTTTAGTTTATTATTATTCAGTGTCTGTTACAGAAAATAATGACCACAACTATAATGAGTAAAAAAAATTACAAATCATAGCTATCAAGTTTATCTAGTCCTGCCTAACGTGATTAATATATATTTTTTGCATAAGGCTTGGTGTCGCAATCTTCCTTATCTCATAATATAAAAATAGATTTTTATATTATGAGATCGCATAAGTTGATTGCTCCAGTCGCCCTTCGCTAACGCTTCGGTTGCTCGCCTTACGCGCCTTATTAAAAAATATATATTAATCACCTGCGCGGACTTTATACAATTTTAGCTATGAATTGTAATTTTTTTATATTAAACTTGCGCCGATTATTCCTGCATCATTGCCTAAGCTGGCGGCTTTTAATATTAATTCTTTTCTTGGGTTAAATATTAAATTTGATTCTAACAATTTTTGTTTTAGAGGCTCTAAAAGCATATAGTCATATCTTGCAAATCCGCCTCCAATTATTATTGCTTCTGGTTCGAATATGTTTACTAGATTTGATATTCCAATTGCTAAATCATTTATGTATTCTTCTTTTATGTCTTGTACTTTTTCTTCATTTTCTGCGATTGCTTTTCTTAAATCTGGTCCTGAAATCTCGTAAGATAAATTTAATCTTTCTATTATTTTGTTTTTAAATACTAAAATACTTGCATATTTTTCAAAACATCCAAATTTTCCACAATTGCATTTTATGCCTCCGCGCTTTTATTATCATATGTCCAAACTCAAAGCCATCTGCATATGCACCTTCTTGTAATTTACCATTATATATATAGCTTCCACCTATTCCTGTACCTAAGGTTAGGAATAATACTTGCTTATATTGCTTTATTCCTCCAAATTTATATTCAGCAATACAGGCACATTTTGCATCATTTCTAACATTTACTTGTATACTCAACATTTCCTCTAAAGTTTGTTTTATATTGTAATTTTGAATACCTAAATTTACACATTTTAAAACAGTACCATTAGAAAATGAGCCTGCCATACCTAAACCTATTTTAGAAAATTCGTATTTTGTTTTTAAATTATTTACAGTTTTAACAATAAACTCAATTGCAACATTTATTAAATTTTTCTTTTCTTCTATTGTAAAGTCTTTTTCATATTGTTCTAAAATTTTTCCTCTACTATTTACAACACCAATTGCTACATGGCTACCGCCTAAATCTATTCCAATATTAACCATATACTTCTCCTTGACTTTTGTTTATTTCTTATATTCTATTTTATATAGTTTATTTTGTCAAGAAAAAAATAGCCAATACTAAAATAGGCTATTCTTCTTATTTTTATACTAACATTAAAACTGCCATTGGAGCATTATCTCCTCTTCTTGGCTCACATTTAATTATTCTTGTATATCCTCCAACTCTATCTACATATTTTGGAGCTATCTCATTAAATAATTTTGATGGTAAATCAATATTATTTCCTTTTTCATCTTTTACTTTATTTATTTTTGTCATTATTTTTCTTCTTGCATTTAATCTTGTTGGCATATCTTTTTGTCTAGATTCTGTTATTTCTTCTTTTACAACTTTTAGGTATTCTTTACCATTTTTGCTTTTTGCAAGTTCTGTAATTTTATTACCTTTAGAATCTAATTTTGCTTTTATAACTTTAACATCAACCATTTCAAAATTATCTTTTTCTTTTACAGCTAGTGCAATAATAGAATCTGCTATTTTTTTAACTTCTTTTGCTCTTGCTTCTGTAGTTGTAATTTTTCCATACATTATTAGGTCTGTTGTTAATGTTTTAAGCATAGATAATCTAATATCTGTAGTTCTTCCTAATTTTCTATTAGCCAATTTCAAAACCTCCTTAATTTAAATATTTATTCTTCTTCTGGGGCAAAATCTAACCCTAAAGCATGTAGTTTTGCAATTACTTCGTCTAAAGATTTTTTTCCTAAATTTCTAACTTTCATCATATCTGATTCTGTTTTATTTGCTAAATCTTCGACTGTTGAAATTCCGGCTCTTTTAAGGCAATTGAATGATCTTACTGATAATTCTAATTCTTCTATTGATTTCTCAAGAATTTTTTCTTTTTTATTTTCTTCTTTTTCAATCATAACTTTTGTATTTTTTGTAGTTTCTGATAAATCTATAAATAATTCTAAGTGTCCTGTTAATATTTTTGCTGCTAAGCTAAGTGCCTCATATGGACTTAAACTTCCATCTGTCCAAACCTCAATTACCAACCTATCTAAATCAACCATTTGTCCAACTCTTGTATTTTCAATTTGGTAATTTACTTTTTTTACAGGTGTATAAATTGCATCTATTGGTAGTACAGATATGTCTTGGTCAGGCTTTTTGTTTTTTTCTGCAGGACTATATCCTCTTCCACGATTTGCTGTTAAATCCATAATTAAACTGCCACCTTCACTTACTGTAGCTATATGTAAATCTGGGTTTAAGATTTCAACTGTGCCATCTGTTTGAATGTCTCCAGCTGTAACTTCTCCTTCTCCTTTAAACTCAATATGTAAAAATTTTTCTTCTTCTTCGTTGAATTTTAACCTAACATTTTTTAAATTTACAATGATTTCTGGCACATCTTCAACTACATTTGGAATACTAGAAAATTCATGTAATACTCCATTTATTTTTACACTTGTTATGCTACATCCTGGAAGTGATGAAAGTAGGATACGTCTTAATGAATTACCTATTGTAACTCCATAACCTCTCTCTAATGGCTCACATACAAATTTTGAATAATTATTTTCTTCATCAATTTTAATACATTCAATATTTGGCCTTTCGAATTCTATCATTATTTAACCTCCTATACTAGAAATTACTAATTTCTAACTTCTATTTTGAGTATAGCTCAACTATTAAGTGTTCTTCAATTGGAAGATCTATATCTTCTCTTGCAGCTAATCTAATTACTTTTCCACTTAATTTTTCATTGTCTTTTTCTAACCAAGCTGGAACTGGTCTTACACTATTTGCTTCTGCATTTGCCTTTATTGTACTATTATCTTTTTTACTTTCTCTAACTGTTATAACATCTCCAACTTTAACTAAATAAGATGGAATATTAACTTTTTTTCCGTTTACTTCAAATTGGCTATGGTTTACCATTTGTCTTGCTTCACTACGTGATACTCCATATCCTAATCTATATACAACATTATCTAATCTACTTTCTAATATTTGTAATAGATTTTCACCAGTAACTCCTTTTTTGTTTGAAGCCATTTTAAAATATTTTCTGAATTGTTTTTCTCCAACTCCATAGTATGATCTTGTTTTTTGTTTTTCTCTAAGCTGTGTTCCATATTCAGAAAGCTTAGCCTTTTTTTGTCCATGGTCTCCAGGAGCATAATTTCTTCTTGATATACTGCATTTATCTGAATAACATCTTTCGCCTTTTAAGAATAATTTGCATCCTTCTCTACGGCAAACTCGACATTGTGCGTCTTTATATCTTGACATTTTTTATTTCACCTCTTTATAATTTTTATTTAAATATTAGACTCTACGTCTTTTTGGTGGTCTACAACCATTATGTGGTATTGGTGTTACATCTTTAATTGAATTAATTTCTAATCCTGCTGTTTGAAGAGCTCTTATTGCTGCTTCTCTACCAGAACCTGGACCTTTTACAAATACTTCAACAGTTTTTAGACCGTGTTCCATTGATTTTTTAGCTGCTAACTCTGCTACTTCTCCTGCTGCAAAAGGTGTGCTTTTTCTTGAACCTTTGAATCCAAGTTCTCCAGCACTTGCCCAAGAAATAACATTACCAGCAGTATCTGTAATAGATACTATTGTATTATTAAAGCTAGAATGAATATGTGCAGCTCCTCTTTCAATGTTTTTTCTATTTCTTCTTGCAACTGTTTTTTTAGTTACATTTTTAGCCATTGATCAATTTACCTCCTCAATTATTGTAAGGAAACATTTTTTATAATTGTTACCTTATTCTGTTTTTTATTTTATAAAATTCTATTTATCTTTTTTGCTTCTACTTACTACTTTTCTTGGACCTTTTCTTGTACGAGCATTAGTTTTTGTTCTTTGACCTCTAACTGGAAGACCTTTTCTGTGTCTTAATCCTCTATAGCATCCAATTTCAGTAAGTCTTTTTATGTTTAATGCAACTTCTCTTCTTAAATCTCCTTCAACTTTGTAGCTTTCATCAATTTCTTTTCTTATAAGATTTACTTGTTCATCTGTTAAATCTTTTACTCTAGTGTCTGGATTAATTCCTGTTTTATCAAGAATTTTTTGAGAACTTGTTAAACCTATACCATATATATATGTTAGTCCAATTTCTACCCTTTTTTCTTTAGGTAAATCTACTCCTGATATACGAGCCATTGTTTACTTACACCTCCAAAATATTCTATTAAGTTTTATTTCTTTTGTGTTACCAACCTTTTCTTAAAGGTGAAATGCATTTAATAAAAATATTGCTTAAGTTTTTTTATTAAATCTTTAAAAATTCAGTTGATAATTTATATATAAACATAATTAGATTTATACAGCCGCTACCTAATTATGTTATAATCTAAAAAATAAAAGAGTGCATATGTAGTTTTACATATACATTTTTATTACCCTTGTCTTTGTTTATGTTTAGGGTTTTCGCATATTACTCTTATTACACCTTTTCTTTTGATGACTTTGCATTTGTCGCATATTTTTTTAACTGATGGTCTAACCTTCATTACACTCATTCCTTTCCATTTAATTTATTTTGCTCTCCAAGTAATTCTGCCACGATTTAAGTCATATGGTGACATTTCTACTTTTACTTTATCGCCAGTAAGAATTTTAATATAGTTCATTCTTAATTTTCCTGAAATAGTTGCAAGAATTTGATGTCCATTTTCTAATTCTACTTTAAATGTTGTATTTGGTAATGTTTCTACAACTTTTCCTTCAACTTCTATAATATCTTCCTTAGCCATTAAATAATCTCCTCCTTAAAGAGCTTTTGTAATAAAATGCATTTATATAACATAATTTGTTACATATTACCCTATTATCTATAATAGCTTTCCTATTATACATCAAATTTAATTAATTGTCAATATTTTTGGTTCATTTTCTGTAATTAAAATTGTATTTTCATAATGTGCTGCATTTGTTCCATCTTGAGTAACTATTGTCCACCCATCTTCTAGTTCCCAAATGTCCGGTTTTCCCTGAATTACCATTGGTTCTATACATAATGTCATTCCTGGTTCAATTCTAATTCCTTTTCCTGCTTTTCCATAGTTTGGTATACCTGGGTCTTCGTGCATTTGCCTTCCAATACCATGACCTTGAAATTCTTTTAATACTGAAAAACCTTGTGAACGTACATATTCTCCAACTGCGTGAGATATATCTCCAATTCTATAACCTGGTTTTGCAAATTTTATACCCTCAAAAAAAGCTTGTTTTGTTACATTTACTAATCTTTCATTTTCTGCACTTGTTTTTCCTACAATAAATGTACGTGCCGCATCACCATGAAATCCATCTTTTAAGGCTACTGTATCAATACTTACTAAATCTCCTTCTTTTATTATGTGGTTTTTATGCGGTATTCCATGTATTACTTCATCATTTACAGATATACAAGTGGCACATGGAAATTTTGGAATTCCCTTTATTCCTGGGTCATAACCTATTTGAGCAGGTATTGCACCTAAAGCTCTCATTATTTTTTCTGCTTCTTTATCTAGCTCATAAGTTGAAATTCCAGGTTTTACTTTTTTTTCTAATTGTTCATAAAATTTTGCTACAATTTTACAAACATTTTGCATTAGTTCTATTTCTTTTTTAGATTTTATTGTTACCATAATTCTGATTTAACCTCGTTTCAATTAAAAGTATTTTATTTTGTTATTAATTAAATACTTTATACATTGATATATTAATAATTTTCAATTTTTTAATTTTTAAATTTATTCTCACTTTTTTATTTCTTTTACTAAATCTTCTGCGACTTCTTTGCCAAATCGGTTTATAGATATACTTATTTCTTCATTCTTTACTAAACCTTTTTGCTCATAAAAGTCTATTACTGGTTTTGTTTCTTTGAAGAATGTGTCTAATCTTATTTGTAATTTTTCTCTTGTGTCGTCTTTTCTCATAATTAAGTCTGTTCCACAATTATCGCATATTTCTCCAACTTTTGGTTTATTTAGTATCATATTATATACTCTTTTACAATTTGGACATTCTCTTCTTGCCATAACTCTTTCTATTATTTCATCAGTTGGAGTGTTTAGATTAACAACTACATCAACTTTAGTTGACATATCCCCTAGGATTTTGTCAAGTTCCTGAGCTTGTGCAATATTTCTTGGATATCCGTCTAAAATAAATCCATTTTTGCAATCTTCTTCATTTAGTCTATTTCTAACCATATTATTTGTAACTTCATCTGGTACTAGCTTTCCTTCATCTGCATATTGAGTTGCAATTTTTCCAAGCTCTGTTCCTTCTTTTATGTTTTTTCTAAAGATTTCTCCTGTAGAAATATGAGGAATATTTAAACTTTCTTTTAATAATCCTGCAACTGTACCTTTTCCTGTACCTTGTGCACCCATCATTATAATATTCATACCAAAAACTCCTTTTATAATATTTTGCTTGAATTCAAGCATTTTTACCTTGATATTGTATACCTTTTGTACTAAAAAGTCAATAAAAAAAGCTTGAATCTTGAAAAATTCAAACTCTTTTTTTATCTTATTCTAAAAATCCTTTATAATGTCTCATTACTATTTGAGATTCTAGTTGTTGAATTGATTCTATTGCAACACCTACTACGATTAAGATTGCTGTACCTCCAAATGTTATATCTAGTGATGTAAATCTAAGTAGCATTGGCAAAATTGCAATTATTGCTAGGTAGAAACCTCCAAATAATGTTATTTTTGAAATAACATTAGATAAATAGTCTGTTGTAGGTTTTCCTGCTCTTATTCCTGGTATAAAACCACCGTTTTGTTTAATTTGATTTGACATCTCTGCTGGATTTGTCATTGCATATGTCCAGAAGAATGTGAAACCTACAATAAGTAATAAATAAATTATTGCATTTGCTATTGTATAACCAATTGCAACATTTGATGATGATGATGCAACTGAAAAATTATATAAAAATAGCCAAAATCCTCCTGATGGTGGATTTCCTCCATTAAATAATGGTAAAATCATTTGTGGAAAAGTTAAAAATGATGATGCAAATATTATTGGCATAACTCCTGCTGAAACAGGCTTTAATGGGATATTTGAATTCTGCCCACCCATCATTTTTCTTCCTACTACTTTTTTAGAATATTGTACAGGTATTCTTCTTTCAGCTTGCTGTACATATACAACAGCTGCAATAAGAATTATTGCTCCAAGAATAATTCCAAGTGCTGTTAAAAATCCAACTGTATTGAAACTAGAATTTGCTATAATTAAATTATAAATTTTAACTACAACAGATGGTAACCCAGAAATAATTCCTATAAATATAATTAAAGAAATTCCATTTCCTATACCTTTATTAGTTATTTGCTCTCCAAGCCACATTAATAGAGAAGTTCCTGCAATAAATCCTGTAACTATTGTAGCTGCTGTAAGTAATGTATTATTTACAAATACTCCACTACTTTTGTATGATAGATATACTGCTGTTCCTTGAACTAATGCAAGTAATATAGTTAATATTTTTGTATATCTATTAATTATTTGTCTACCAGTTTCTCCACCTTCCTTAGTTAATCTCTCTAGTGATGGTATAACCATTCCTAAAAGTTGCATAACTATAGTTGATGTAATATATGGAGAAATTGTCATAGCAAAAATTGAAAATCTTGAAAAGGCACCTCCTGAGATTGTATTTATCAAACCTGCTAAATTTGAAGTACTATTTCCCATTAATTCATTTAATTTTACTGCATTAACACCTGGTACTGTTATATAACATCCTAATCTAAAAAGAACAATTAGTAATAATGTATATAACATTTTTTTTCTGATTTCAGGGGTTTTAAATGCATTTTTTATTGTTTTAAACAATTAAATCACCTCAGCCTTTCCACCTAAAGCTTCGATTTCTTCTTTAGCTTTTGCTGTAAATCTTACAGCTTTAATATTTAATTTTTTCTCTAATTTTCCAGTTGCTAAAACTACTATTCCATCTTGAATTTTACCAATTATGCCTTCTTCAAGAAGAGTTTCTGCTGTAACATCTGTTGCTTGTGATTTATTAAGCATTGTAAGTGTTACTTCTGTATAAGTTTTAGCAAATTTATTTGTAAATCCTCTTTTTGGTAATCTTCTATATAATGGTGTTTGACCACCTTCGAATCCACGTCTAACTCCTCCACCAGATCTTGCTTTTTGACCTTTTTGTCCTCTACCTGATGTTTTACCTAGACCAGAACCCATTCCTCTTCCACGTCTTTTTGAATTTGCTTTTTCCATTCCTGGTTTTAATTCTTCTATTTTCATTTTTGGATTGCACCTCCTTAATTTTTTAGATATTAGAACTAGATGATAGATGTAAGATTTAAAGTTCTACTATAAATTCTCACTTCTAACCTCTAACTTCTATTAAAGTATATCTTCTACTTTTTTTCCTCTTTTTGCTGCAACAGATTCTGCTGTTTGCATTGCTTTTAACCCTTCTATTGTTGCATAAACAACGTTTCTTGGGTTATTTGTTCCTATAATTTTTGTACGAATGTTTTTATAACCTGCAAGCTCTAATACCGGTCTTACGCTACCTCCTGCTATAATTCCAGTACCAATTGCTGCTGGTTTTAACATAACTTTTGCACTATCAAATTTTCCAATAATTTCGTGTGGTACTGTTGTTTCAACAATTGGAACTTCTATTAAGTTCTTTTTAGCATCTTGTATGGCTTTTTTGATAGCTTCTGGAACTTCTGCAGCTTTTCCATTTCCAACTCCAACTTTTCCATTTTCATTTCCTACAACAACTACTGCAGAAAATCTCATATGTCTACCACCCTTAACAACCTTTGTAACTCTGTTAAGTGCAACTACTTTTTCTTTTAATTCATTTTCTTGTTTTTCTTCCATAAAGATTATTTTTTCCCTCCTTCATAAAAATATTTTGGCTATTATCTATTTTCTCCACTTTGCTCTTTAGTAGCTATTTCGTTATTAATTATATTTAATAATGCTATTTTGTCTTCTATTGAAAATTTACTTTTATAAAACTGATCAAATTCAGGTGAAACTTGATATCCTCTTAATACTATTTTAATATTATTTATCAATTCACTGCTAAAACTTTCAATTGGCATTTGAGATACTTCTTCCGCTAGTTGTTTTAAATCAACATTGATGTGATAGTTAGCTAATCTCATCGAAACATCTTTCTTGATTGTACTACTTAAATACTTTGTAGGCCCTTGCTTTTGAGTATCTGCATTTTTAGCCCTATCTTGCATTTCTCCACTAAATTGATTATGCTTAACTCTACTCATTATTATCCTCCTAAAAATTCAATCCGCCTTCTCTTGCAGCTTCTGCAAGTTCTTTTACTACACCATGGTATATGTATCCGCCACGATCAAAAACAACTTCTTTTATGTTTTTTTGAGCAGCTCTTGAAGCAATTAATGTTCCTACTTCTTTAGCAGCTACTTTATTAGCATGTTTTTCTTTTACTTCTTTATCAAGAGTTGAAGCAGCACAAAGAGTATTTCCTGCAACATCATCAATTATTTGAACTGTTATATTTGAATTGCTTTTAAATATGCATAATCTTGGTCTTTCAGGTGTTCCAGAAATTTTTGTTCTAACTCTTTTATGTCTTCTATCTCTTGCAAATTTTCTGTTAATGCTTGAAATCATTACCTTTCTCCTTTCTATATAATATTTATTTTCTTATTAAAATTTTTTTATGTTATGTTCGCAACCGTAATTTTAATCAAAAACGAGTATTGCTAGGCAAAATTTTATGAAAAAACCGGAGCGTACATAGAGTACGTGAGGATTTTTGAATAAAATTTTAACAACGCAAGACGAAGTTTTTAATTAAAATTTAATGTTATGTTCGCAAAAGAATGGTTATATTGCTAGGCGAAATTATTTTAAAAGGCAAGGGAGCGTACATAAAGTACGTGACCGCGTTTTAAAATGATTTCAACAACGCAAGATGGCCATTATTTTGTGAACTACTTACCAGTTTTACCAACTTTACGCCTAATAACTTCCTCAATATACTTAATACCTTTTCCGCCATATACTTCTGGTGGTCTTTTTGTTCTAATAACAGCTGCTGTTTGACCTACTAATTCTTTGTCTATTCCTTTTACTATTATTGTATTTGCATTTGGAACATCAAATGTAATTCCTTCTGGTGCTTCAAATATTACAGGGTGTGAATATCCTAAAGATAAATTTAGGTTATTTCCTTGTTTTTGAACTTTATAACCAACTCCATTTATTTGAAGTTCTCTTGTAAATTCATTTTGAACACCTGAAATCATGTTATTAATTAAAGTTCTTGTAAGACCATGTAAGCTTTTACTTTTTCTTGAATCTGAATCTCTTAAAACAGTTAGAGTCTCTCCTTCTAATTTTAAAGAAATTTCTGGTTCAATTGTTCTTTCTAAAGTTCCTTTTGGTCCTTTAACTAATATATGACTTCCATCTATTTTAACTTCTACTCCAGCAGGTACTGTTATAGGTTTGTTACCTATTCTAGACATTTTTTCCTCCTTCCGTTTTAATTAAATTCCAAATCTTGCTGTGTTAAAATTTTATTTATCTACAATTGCAGGTCGCCTTAGACTGTTGACCCCTACAATGTTTTTATAAAATTTTGACTTGCGATATTTGTTGTTAATTAAAACTTTTTTATTTAATTCTGACATTAAAAATAAAATATCTAATTTTTAACATCTAACCTCTAATTTCTAATTACCATACATAAGCTAAAACTTCTCCACCAATGCCAGCATTTCTTGCTTCTTTATCAGTCATAAGACCTTTTGATGTTGAAATTATTGCTATTCCTAAACCATTTAAAACTTTTGGTAATTCATCTTTACCAGCATAAACTTTTAAACCTGGTTTACTAATTCTTTTTAATCCATCAATTACTCTTGTTCCTTTTTCATCATATTTTAGAGTAATTCTTATAACACCTTGTGTATTTACATCTTTTATTTCCTCAAAAGATTTTATATAACCTTCTTTGTATAAAATCTCTGCAATTCCAAGTTTCATTTTTGAACAAGGAACATCTACAGTTTTATGCTTAGAAGTATTTGCATTTCTTATTCTTGTTAGCATGTCTGCTATAGGGTCTGTTGTATTCATTTCTAACCTCCTCTCATGTTTCCATTAAATTCCAAATCTTGCTACGTTAAAATTTTATTCAAACATCCTCATGTACTTTATGTACACTCCGGTGTTTTCAATTAAATTTTGCCTTGCAATATTTGTTTTTAATGAAAACTATTATATTAATTCTATATTTTTATTTTATTAAATTAAATAATGCAAAATTTAAAATTGTCATATTAATAAATTTTAAATCTTATAGAACAAATCAAAAACGAGTATTGCTAGGCAAAATTGTTTAAAAAGGCAAGGGAGCGTACATAAAGTACGTGACCTAAGTTTTGAAACAATTTTAACAACGCAAGACGAAGTTTTTCATTTGTTCAAGTTTACCAACTGGCTTTCTTAATTCCAGGAATCTCACCCTTATGAGCTAATTCTCTAAAGCAAATACGGCAAATTCCATATTTTCTAATATAGCTATGTGGTCTACCACAAAGTTTGCATCTATTATATTCTCTAGTTTTGTATTTTTGTGGTCTTTGTTGTTTTACTTTCATTGACATCTTTGCCATTGATTATAATCCTCCTAATTTTAATTAATTTTCATTATCACACTTCGATTGTAAAAATGATTTCCGTGATAATCAAAAACGAAGTTCTTCATTATCACATCTCGATTATAAAATTGATTAAAAATATTAAGATGTGCATTTTTAGTAAATGATTTAAGGCGAAGGCGTACAAAAGGTACGTCGAGGCTTAAATAATTCATCTAATTCATATTTTTAATTAACTTTACGTGATAATCAAAAACGAGTATTGCTAGGCGAAATTATTTTAAAAGGCAAGGGAGCGTACATAAGGTACGTGACCGCGTTTTAAAATGATTTCAACAACGCAAGACGAAGTTTTTCATTATCACTCTTCGATTTTACTCGTGGAATGGCATACCCAATAACCTAAGCAACTCCTTAGCCTCTTCATCTGTTTTAGCTGTTGTTACAAAAATTATATCCATTCCTCTTAGTTTATCTACTTTATCATATTCAATTTCAGGGAAAATAAGTTGTTCTTTTACACCAATTGAATAGTTTCCTCTTCCATCAAAAGAATTTTTTGAAACTCCTCTAAAGTCTCTTACTCTTGGAAGTGCAACATTCATAAATTTGTATGCAAAATCATACATTTTATCTTGTCTTAAAGTTACTTTGCAACCTAAATTTTGCCCTTCTCTTATTTTAAATGCTGCTATTGATTTTTTAGCCTTAGTTATTATTGGTTGTTGACCAGTAATTTGCTTTAAATCATTCATTGCATTTTCTAATGCTTTAGGATTTTCTCTTGTATCTCCTAAACCAATATTTATTACTATTTTATTTAATTTTGGTACTTGCATTATTGATTTATATCCAAACTTTTCCATTAAAGCTGGAACAACTTTATTTACATATTGTTCTCTTAATGCTTCCATTTATTTTGTTCCTCCTTTCTTTAATTTATTTTTGCTCCACATTTTTTGCAAATTCTAAATTTCTTATCATTTTCAATTACATAACCAACTCTTGTTGCTTTTCCACATTTTGGACAAACTAATCCAACAGTTGATGAATGAATTGGAAATTCTTCTGGTATTATTCCACCTTCTCTATTTGGTGCTGCTTTAACGTGTCTTTTTCTAACATTAATACCTTTTACTACTACTTTTTCAGTTTTTGGTATAACTTTTGTTACTTCACCTGTTTTACCTTTATCATTTCCAGATAAAACCATAACGTTATCACCTTTTTTTATCTTCATTTAAGGTCTTCCTCCTTCTTTTAATATTAATTTCCATCTTTGTTTACTTTTTTAAAGAACTTCCGGAGCTAATGAAAGAATCTTCATATACTCTCCATCTCTTAACTCTCTTGCAACAGGTCCAAATATACGAGTTCCTCTTGGAGTTTTATCTTCTCTTATTATAACAGCTGCATTTTCGTCAAATCTTAAATATGAACCATCTGCTCTTCTTATTGGCTTTTTAGTTCTAACTATAACTGCTTTTACAACATCACCTTTTTTTACCATACCACCAGGTGTTGCTTGTTTAACAGAAGCTACTATTATATCTCCAATACCTGCTGTTTTTCTATATGACCCACCTAAACATCTAATGCACATTAATTCTTTTGCACCTGTGTTGTCGGCTACTTTTAGTCTTGATTGTTGTTGTATCATTTTCTTTTCCTTTCCGTTTTTGCTAAATTCCAAATATTACTGCGTCAAATTTCACTTCGAAAAATCCTCACGTACCTTATGTACGCTGCGGTTTTTCTTGTTCATTTTCCTTGTACTATTTGTTTTTATCAAAAACTAATAATTAATACAATATATAAAAACTTTATTGCATTGCGGCGTTAAAATTTTATTCAAACATCCTCACGTACTTTATGTACGCTCCGGTGTTTTCATAAAATTTTGCCTTGCAATATTTGTTTTTAATGAAATCTCTTTTTAATTATTTACTATTTACTCTTCCTTTGTTTTTATCAAAAATCCTCACGTACTATCTGTACGCTGCGGTTTTTCTTGCTCATTTTCCTTGTACTATTTGTTTTTATCAAAAACTAATATTAAATTGAATATTCTATAAACAAATCAAAAACGAGTATTGCTAGGCAAAATTGTTTAAAAAGGCAAGGGAGCATACATTTTGTATGTGACCGCGTTTTTAAAACAATTTTAACAACGCAAGACGAAGTTTTTCATTTGTTTCTATTTTATATCTGCTTTTTCAACTATCTCTACAACTCTCCATCTCTTATCTTTAGAAAGAGGTCTTGTTTCCATTACTTTAACTTTATCTCCTATGTTGCAAGCATTTTGTTCATCATGTGCTTTTAGATTATAGGTTTTCTTTTCTATTTTTCCATAGACTTTGTTTCTAACATTTCTTACAACGCTAACTACAACTGTTTTATCCATTTTGTTAGATTTAACTATACCTATCATTGTTTTACGAAGATTTCTTGTTTCGCTCATATTATCCATTTACCCCTTTCTTTTCTTCTATTTTTCTTTGTGTTAAAACAGTATTTATTCTTGCTATATCTTTTTTAACATCTTTTATTTTAGCAGTATTTTTTAGAGAGTGTGTTGCTGAGCTAAATTTTAATTTGAATAATTCTGTTTTTAATTCACCTAATTCTTTTTCTAATT
>CAMVKF010000019.1 GCA_947168035.1 uncultured Clostridia bacterium
TGTTAAATTAATAAAATTGAAAAACGAAATATAATCTTTATGTAATGGAAACTTAATAATGATTTAAAATTAAAAAAATGAAATAATAGCGTAGGAGATTTATATAATGAAAAAAGTTTGAAGAAAGTGAGGAAGAAGATATGACAAATAATATAGATATTGAATTTAAGTTAGCCTATGATTACCCAAAAGAAGTAGAAGAATTGTTTTCAGAATATACAAAAATGTTAATAGAAGGAGATGCAAAATTTAAAAAATACTTGGAAATACAAAACTATGATGATGAGTTAAAACATTTAGAAACAAAATATGGATTACCAAATGGAAGACTATATTTGTGTTTTTTTAATCAAAAATTAGCAGGTTGTATTGGATTAAGGCAAATAGATAAAGAAAATTGTGAAATGAAAAGACTTTTTGTTAAACCAGAATTTAGAGGTAATCACATAGGAAATTATTTGATAGAAAAAATTATTGATGACGCAAAGATAATAGGTTATAAATATATGTTATTAGACACACTACCTTTTCTTAAGAGTGCTATACATATGTATAAAAAATACGGATTTTATGAAATTTCTAGTTATAATGATAGTCCAATGGATACATCAATTTATATGAAATTAGATTTAATATAAAATAAAAAAATGTAAAACATGAAAAATTAAGAATATGCAAAAAAGAGAAAAAAGATACCTGTGTCTACTTTTGAAAACAGAAAGTGTTAAAAAAAGATGGCTATGTCCACTTTTAAAAATATAAAATAAAAAATAATTTTTTTCGTGTCTACTCTCTTGACATAGTACAAAGTTCTTGAAGATTTTGCACAAAAATGCACAACAAAAACGTCAAAAAATGCACAATAAAATGGTCAAAAAATGCACAATATATATTGAAAAAAACAAAAAAATATGATATTATATATATACGGAAAAATTTTACAGAATAAAACAATGCTATAAAGTGCATTGTTTTATTAAATAACTTTTATATAGATAGAGGTGAATTCTATGAAACTAACAAAAAGCGGTTATATGTCAAGATTGATAGATAAAGAAATAGAAGAAAATTTGAAAATTTTTGGTGCAATCAGTATTGAGGGACCAAAATGGTGTGGAAAGACATGGACAGCCTTAAATCATGCAAATAGTGTAGCATATTTAAATAATACAGCAGATAGTTTTAGGGAAAAACATTTAGCCGAAATGGATGTAAATTTAGTTTTGGATAGAGATATGCCAGAACTTATTGATGAATGGCAAGAAGTACCTGAAATATGGGATGCTGTAAGATTTAAGTGTGATCAAGATAAAAAAAAAGGCAAGTATATTTTAACAGGGTCTAGTGTTCCTATAAGTGACAAAATACATCATTCAGGAGCAGGTAGAATATGCAAAATGAAGATGTATACAATGTCATTATTTGAATCAGGAGATTCTAGTGGAGATGTTTCATTAAAAGATTTATTTGAGAACAAAGTTAAAAATAAAATAGTAAAAAAAGTTGAATTAACAAAGTTGGCAGAGCTAATAGTAAGAGGCGGTTGGCCAGAGTCAATTAATATTGGTGTTAATGGTGCGATGAAAATAACGAGAAGCTATATTGATGCAGTGCTAGATAAAGATATAATTGAAATTGATGGTGTTAATAGGGACAGGCAAAAAATGGAAATGTTACTTAGGTCACTAGCAAGAAATGAGAGTACTATTTCAACAAATAATGTATTAATAAAAGACATTGATGAGAATGTTACAGAAAAAGATGTTACTATAAGCAGAAATACTGTTACTGATTATTTAAATGTATTGAACAGATTACATTTAATTGAAAATCAGAACTCTTTTATGTATAAAATACGTTCAAGATTAAATGTTGGTAAAAATCCCAAAAGGCATTTTACAGATCCATCATTAGGATGTGCGGTTCTAAATTTAAATCCAGAAAAGCTATTAAATGATTTGGAGACTATGGGTCTTTATTTCGAAGCATTGTGTGAAAGAGATTTAAAGATATATGCAGAAACTATAGGAGCTAAACTATATCATTATAGAGAAAATGATACAGGAGTAGAAGTTGATAGCATAATAGAAATTGCAGATGGAGAATATGGAGCAATAGAAATAAAGCTTGGAGCAAATAGAGAGGAAGAAGCTGTTGCAAGTTTAAAGAGATTTTATGAATTAGCAGAGGTTAAACCAAAATTTATGTGTGTAATTTGTGGGTTATATGATGCTGTAATAAAGAGACCAGATGGAATATATGTGTTACCAATTACATCATTAAAACCATAATAAAGGAATGATATGTCAATATATGATAAAACACTATGATTTATAAAACAGAAATAACCGTTTTGTTGGAAAAAAAGGAGAATGATATGGATTTTAAAAAGGAAAAAAGTTGTGGTTGTATTATTATTAATAATGGAAAAGTTTTATTAATTTATCAAAAAAACAACTGTATTATATATTGCAAAACCTAAAAACGAAAAATTAGTTATTCAAGAGAATGAAATTGAAAATGCTAAATGGTGTGATTTTGAAGAAGCACTAAAAACATTAACCTTTGAAGATTGGAAAGAAATGTTTAGAAAAGTTATAAATGATTTGAACTGATTGTTAATGA
The DNA here is from genome assembly GCA_947168035.1 of uncultured Clostridia bacterium. Lineage (GTDB taxonomy): Bacteria > Bacillota > Clostridia > TANB77 > CAG-508 > CAG-269. The sequence continues at coordinate 2,626 of CAMVKF010000019.1, forward strand.
GATATGTTTTAGGGACACTGTTAAAAAACATATGCGCTTATTAAAAAAAGGAGGAATTTATGAAGATTATTTTAGCATCGCAAGGTTTTACTACAGATGAAATAGAAAATGAAGTTTCATTAATTGTAGGTAAAAAAGCAAAAGAAATAAACATAGCAATAATAAATGAATCAGCATATTTAATAGATAAAAATAAAAGTAAAAGATGGCTTATTAATGAATTAGTCAACATAGAAAAACATATTGGTGGAAGAATAGATTTTATAGATTTTTATATGCAATCTATAGATGAAATAAAAGAAAGATTATTTAACGCAGATCTAATATATATAGTTGGGGGAAAACAACATATTTATGCGAAATTATTTAATAAAACAAACACAATAAATTTACTAAAGGAAATAGCGAGTAAAAAAGTAATTATGGGAACATCAGCAGGAGCTATTGTACTTGGAAAACAAATACAAAGCGAAAGATTTTGGAAAGAAAGATATAATTGTAAATTAAGTGACTTTAAGTATGAGGATTTAGGATTTGTTCCATTTAATATTATTCCACATTTTATGAAAGAAGATCGTAAACAATGGACAAAAGATTTTTTTAAAGATGTATTACAAGATAATCCGTTTGAGATATATGCGATTACAGATGAACAAGCAGTAGCATATATTGATGGAAAAATACAATTCATTGGAGGAGAACCAGAAATATTTGGAAGAAATATATAATGTGATTACAAAAATGCAAATAAAATATATGAAAATAATAAATGAAAGGAGCAAGAAAAATGTATGATAAAATAATGAATTGGAATGAGTATGTTGAGCAAATTAACAAATTAGGAAAAATAATAAATGAAAGCAATTTTAAACCAGATATAATAGTGGCTATTGCTCGTGGAGGATGGATTCCGACAAGGTTTTTATCAGATGTTTTACAAGTAAAAGATTTGGGAAGTATAGGAATAAAATATAAGGATAGTTCTCGCACAGAATTAATTACTTATTCAAAACCATCGATGTTAGAAAATTATAAAAAGATTTTACTTGTTGAAGATATGTTGGAAAGTGGAAAAAGTATAAAATGGGCTAGTGAATATTATAGAGATTTAGGATACGAAATAAAAACAGCATGTATGTTTATTTTAGAAGAAACAAAATTTATGCCAGATTATTATCTAAATAAAATTGAAGATAAAATTCAATTTCCTTGGGAAAATAAAAATATATAAAAAATATTAATCAACCTGAATTTCTGTTTTTAGGGACACTGCTAAAAAACATCATTTTTCAAAAAATGCGTTTGGTAGGTGTCCCTAAAAACAAAATGTTGGAAACTATTTGATACATACAAACAAGAGTTTTGAAATATACTTGCACAATATAAAGAGGAGAGTTTAAATGACAAGTGATATAAAGGATTTATCCATTTCAGTGGATGCTATTTTACAAATGAAATAGAGAATTTTACAAAAAATTGGAATGAAATAATGACTGAAGTATATTCAAAAATTTATATATCAAGGAGATTAAAAATATGTTAGATGCAAACAAAACAACTGATATAAAAGAGATGTTAAAATATGGAAAAGGTAAAGGATTTTTAGCTGCTAGAAGATACAATTTACCTACATATTCTAATTTTTATATCCTAGAAAGTGAAGATGACGTACGAACATTATTAGATACATATTATGATCAAAATAATTTTTGTATGAGATCAGATGCTAAAATAGGAGATGTTTCTATTGGTATAGGAGGTCAAAATGGAAATAGAGAGACTATATTTGAGTATATTAGAAAGGTAAAACAAAAATCTAATGAATTAGGTTCAAGTGGAGTTGTAATAATATATTGGAATAATGTGGATTTTTGCCCAACATATGAAGTAGAGGGATCTTTTTATCTAGATTTTATTACTGGGAGTAAATTGAATATAGATTATATTGGCAAAGGTTGGGATGGCTCTTGTTTAAGCCATGGAAGTGCTTGTCACGAAGCTTATGAAATTCCATGGAAAGACATTTTATTTTTGGATGACAAAAATAGAATACGATATAGAAGAAAAGTTGTAGGTCAAAGCGAATATGATGACTTAAGAGCGAGAAGAATTTTTAGCTTGATAGAAAAAGGAGTACCTAGAGAAATAGTGGAAAGGTCAGTTCCTGACAAATATGATGGAATTAAAAGCGAGTATTTTTGTCAAATGGTAGAACAAGTAATACTTCCAATGTATTGCAAAGATTTACAGTTTTATTATAAAGAGTACATTCCAATTGTTCAAATTGAACATGGAAAAATTGTAGTTCCAGAAATAATATTACCAGAAAGATTAAGATTTAAAGAAATGAGCCAAACAAGAGAAGGAAGATAATATGGAATTTTTTGATATTGTAAACGAAAATGATGAAGTTGTAGGTAAAGTATCTGAAAATATGCAAAATACTATAAAGCCATCACAATTGCGATTCATTAATATAATAATAACTAATGATGATAAAAAAATATTAGTTCCTAAAAGAAGTTCTAATAGAAGAATTTTTCCCAATTGTTTTGATTTTTCAGTAGGTGGACATGTTAATTCAGGAGAAGAATATAATGAGGCTGCTTACAGGGAATTAAAAGAAGAATTAGGTATAACAAATGTTAAATTGCGAGAAGTTGCATATTTTTCTCCATATAATAGTTCTAGTAATACATTTCAAAAAGTATATATATTAAATTACAATAATGAAATCAAGAATTTCGATCAAGAAGGTATAGAAAAAATATATTATTTAACTAAAGAAGAAATTCAAGAATTAATGAAAAATAAGCCAAATATGTTTAAAACAGATTATTTTGTTGTAATGGAAAATCTATTTAATATGAAATATATATTATGAAAATCCAATAGATAAACCATGTAAAAAATTTGAGGAAGTAACTAATTTATGGAATATTGTGTTTTTAGGGACACTGCTAAAAAGCAGATTGCCGAAAAAAAACATACACAAATCACCGAAAAAAATACGCACAAATCACCGAAAAATATTGCTAAAATCTATTAAAAATGTTATAATTAACAAAATAGATTAAAGATTAAAAGGAGAAACACCAAGACTAATTGATGAATGGCAGATTGCTCCAAAGTTATGGGATGCAATAAGATTTGAAATAGATCACAGGAATACAGAAGGAAATTTTATATTAACTGGTTCATCAGTAGCAAAAAAAAGTATGCTACGATAAGTAGCATACATGTAAAGCACTAGTGCTTGTTAATTAATAATTAATTTGATATATTTTTTCTAGGAAGGTGATAGAAAATGAAATTAAATGAAAAAATTAAAAGATATAGAAAGATATTTGAGCTATCGCAAGAACAGCTTGCTGAAAAATTAAATGTATCTAGACAAGCAATTACAAAATGGGAAAATGGTAGTGGAGTTCCTGAAATATCTAATTTAAAGGAAATAAGTAATTTGTTTGGAGTTTCTGTAGATTATCTATTAGATGATGAACAGCAAATTGAATGTCCTGTTTTAAAAGAAAAAATAATATTAGAAAAAAATAGTTTTAGTAATAGATATAATTATGCTATTGAATATTTAAAAAAGAATTATTCCAACAATGCTACAATATATGGCTTAACCGAATTAGGTAGAGATAAAGGTGTATTATTTAATATAATTGATATTTTATCTTTAAGAGTTGTAAGTTTTACTGAGTGGATGGCTGAAAAAGCTATTTGGTTTATTATTGAAAAAGAAACGCAAAATCTTATAGTGAAAGTAAGCAAAGATTATATAGAAATAAGAGAATTATCAAGTGTAATTGATACAAATAAATTTACTTTTGATAATGTTAAATTAATAAAATTGAAAAACGAAATATAATCTTTATGTAATGGAAACTTAGTATTTATGCAAGTTATGGATTTGGAAATGTTCAAGAAAGTAACTATAAAATAGATAATATAGAAGAAATATATAATATATGCAAAAATCTACATAAGTACTAAATTAAAATAGCACAATGTAAAGCTAAAAAACTTTATAAAGTGCTATTTTTTTTGAAAATTCTGTGATATACTCTTTACAGTTAGAAAATGAACTTTTGTGTTTTTGGGTGACACTCATAAAAAACAAGGACACTAAAAAGCAGATTGCCGAAAAAAACATACACAAATCACCGAAAAAAATACACACAAATCACCGAAAAATATTGCTAAAATCTATTAAAAATGTTATAATTAACAAAATAGATTAAAGAGTAAAAGGAGAATAAGGTATAATGAATAAATATAAGAAAAGAATAGCAGACAAGTTGCTTGAAAAAAAACTAAAAGGAAAAGGTGCAGTACTTATTCAAGGTGCAAAATGGTGTGGAAAAACAACAACGGCAGAGCAAATTTCAAAAAGCATTTTATATATGTCTAAACCAGAAGATAAATTACAAAATATAACACTTGCTGATATAAATCCATCAATCTTGTTAGAAGGAGAAACACCAAGACTAATTGATGAATGGCAGATTGCTCCAAAGTTATGGGATGCAATAAGATTTGAAATAGATCACAGGAATACAGAAGGAAATTTTATACTAACTGGTTCATCAGTTCCAGCAGATATGAATGAAGTTACTCATTCTGGTACAGGAAGATTTGCATGGCTTACAATGAGACCAATGAGTTTATATGAATCTGAAGAGTCGAATGGAAAAGTAAGTTTAGAAGAATTGTTTAAAAATATAGACAATATTTCAGCAAATAATGAGCTAAAATTGGAAGATATCGCATATTTGTGCTGTAGGGGCGGATGGCCCAGAAGTATATTTATGGAGAAAGAAATAGCATTGGAACAAGCTTTTGATTATTATGATGCAGTTGTAGAATCTGATATTTCAAGAGTTGATAATACAAATAGAAACCCTGAAAGAGTAAAAAAGTTGATGAGAGCATATGCAAGAAATATTGGAACACAAGCTTCAAATGAAACATTAAAAAATGATATGAAGGAAAATGATATATCATCATTAGATTCTGATACAATTTATTCATATATTGAAGCACTAAAAAAAATATTTGTGGTTGAAGAATCAACTGCATGGAATCCTAATTTGAGAAGCCAAATAGCGATAAGAACTTCAAATACTAGATACTTTGTTGATCCATCTATTGCGACAACTGCATTAGGAATTGGACCTAATGATTTAATACATGATTTAAACACTTTTGGTTTTATATTTGAATCATTATGTATAAGAGACCTAAGAATTTATGCAGAAAGTATTGGAGGCACAGTTTATCACTATAGAGATGCAAATGGTTTAGAATGTGATGCTGTTATACATTTAAGAAATGGTTCATATGGACTTATAGAAATAAAACTTGGTGGAGATAAACTGGTAAAAGAAGGCATAGAGAACTTAAAAAATATGTATAACAAAATTGATACTGAAAAAATGAACAACCCATCTTTTTTAATGGTTTTAACTGCAACTGGAAATTATGCATATAAAAGAGAAGATGGAGTTTATATTGTCCCAATTGGCTGTTTGAAAAATTGAAGTAAGTGTTTAATACTATTTGATTTGGATGGTACTTTATGGGATTTGACAGAAATTGAATTAAAATCAATTAATTAATGTGTTAGTTTAAGATTAATGTATTAACTAAATATAAAATATGCGGTATTTACTCGAAAACCATACAAAATTAGTGATGACATTTACTATCTTGGAGAGATTGACAGAAAAAGAAAAAAAGGAATATAATGTGATTTGTGGCATTGATTGACAAAAAAGATAAAAATAAGGGTACTTGAGATATAAATTGTACCCTTATTTATAAGCTTTAGTTTTGGCTTATTTGAGTCTATAAATCATTTTATAGTGTTGAAGGAAGTTATAGAGGCTACTGTAAAGTAGCCTCATTTTTAGACACTATTTGTTATTCTTTTGGTGGGAATAATTTATTTTTATAATATTTATCAGCCATATAAATTGCACCTAAAGGATTGTGAGCTAATACCTTATCTTTTACTGCTAATACAGTAACAGGAGCTTCTGAATATTTTATAAACAAAGAATCATGGCCAACACAAAGACCAATTACAACATTTAAATCTGTTTTGGCTTTATTTAGAAATTTGGCTTGGACAATAGGATTGCACATAGTATTTGAAGTAGCTTCAAGGTCAACAGTTTCTCTTGATATTCCTCCAACCTTACAAATAACTGATTCTGTTTCAAAACCATTATATGTAAAAACCTTATCAATAATTTTAGCTTCATTTGCTAATGCGTTGCAAAAAGCAAGACCGATTTTTTTGTAACCACATTCTCTTGCAAAATCCATAGTTTCTTCAATTCGCGTTTTTCCTTGTTGTGGTGATAATTTTGTGGAAACTTTGGCAATAGTATAGTTTTCATCAGTTCTATACAAATCTTTTATATTATTTATATCCTCATCTGTACTTGGACAATTTTTAGGTGTATTTTCAATACCATTTTTACATGCGCGTATTCCACACATTGCACAATTCATAATAAAACCCTCCTTTTAACTATAAAAAATTATAGCAAAGTATTGAAAAAATAGCAATACTATAATAAAATAATTCAAGATAGAGGTGGTATAGATGGATTTTAAAGGTAGAGCTAAAAATTGGGATAATGAAAAGAATTTTAATGGTCATAATGGGTTTGAACACAAAACCATGGAAACATTCTTTAACAATGCGGGTTTTTATGATATAAAATCAGAATCATTTTTTTACGATAAAAAGGTGTACCAAGATAAAATTATTCCTTATTCAGTGTTTTATACAATAGGGAAAAAATAAAGCATTTTTAGTGATTTTATTATGATTTGTGATCTAATATATTTAGATAAAATAAAAAGGTGATAGTATGAAAGTTGAGTTCGAGATTGACAAAAATATGACTTTATCAAATGTTAAAGTTGGAGATTATATACATCATTTTGAAAAACAGTTCTATTTCCCAAAAGAATAAAAAACTTGATTTTGGGAAATAGATAGAGTATAATAACTATAGAGGTGAAAATGATGAAATTAATCAAACGTGAATATTTAGAAAATCTAATAAATATTATTGGAACACCAGATATTAAAATAATTACAGGTGTAAGACGTAGTGGAAAGTCAAAACTATTAGAGGAATTTCAAAAATATATAAAAATGAATGTTGAAGATTATAATATTATATTTATAAATTTTAACTCATTGGAATATGAAAATTTAAAAGAATACCATCAACTAAATAATTATGTAGAATCTAAGTATATTGAAGGAAAGAAAAATTTTGTGTTGATTGATGAAGTTCAAATGTGTGAAGGATTTGAAAAAACCATAAATAGTTTACATGCTTCAGAAAAGTATGATATTTATGTAACGGGATCTAATGCATTTTTATTGAGTAGTGATTTGGCAACATTGTTTACTGGAAGAACCTTTGAAATTGAATTATTTCCATTTTCTTTTAAGGAATTTTTAGAATACTATAAATTTAAAGATTTAGATGAGGCGTTTAAGAAATATACTACAGAAGGTTGTATTTCTGGTTCTTATTTATATGATAATGAAAAAGATAAGTATAAATATATTTTAGATGTTTATAAGACATTGATAGTAAGAGATATAAGTGAAAAATATAAAATAAGAAATGAAAATTTATTAGATAGTTTAACAAATTTTATGATGGATAATATATCTAATATTACATCTATAAGAAATATAACTAATTCACTAAAAAGAAATGATGATACAATAAACCATAAAACGATAGGGGCATATATTCAATATTTATGTAATGCATTTTTATTTTATAAAGTTAGAAGATATGATATTCAAGGAAAAAGATATTTAGAGTCACAAGACAAATATTATTTAGTTGATCCAACATTTAAATATGCAAAATTAGGAAGGAAAAACATGAATTATGGAAGAAGCTATGAAAATATTGTTGCAATTGAGTTATTAAGAAGAGGATATGAAATATATGTCGGAGAACTATATAATTGTGAAGTTGATTTTGTTGCAATGAAACGTGATAAAAAAATTTATATTCAAGTTTCCGACAATATAGACGATGATAAAACTTTAGAAAGAGAAGTAAGACCATTATTAAAAATAAAAGATGCATATCCAAAAGTGATAGTAGCGAGAACTAGACATGATGATTATACCTATGAAGGAATAGAAATAAAAGATATTGCTAATTGGTTAGTAAGTGAAGAATAAGGTATTAACTATTAAACAACCCTGGGCAATTTTGATTGCAGATGCAGAAAAATATATAGAATGGTTTTGTGATTTTACAACCACAGATGAGTGATTGAATTTCCGTTTTTATTTTTCAAAGTTGAAATTGGTTCAAAAAATTAAGAAGGGAAGAAAAGTTATGATTGATTTACATGTTCATACTATACATTCTGATGGTCAACTTGAAATTGAACAAATTTTAAAAAGAGCAAAAAATATGGGAATAGATGTAATCTCATTTTGCGACCATAATGTTGTAGGAGCTTATGAAGAATTATCCAATTTAAATTTGAAAAATTATGGTATTCAAATAATTACTGGAATTGAATTTGATTTTGTACACAAAGGAAAAGATTTTCATATGTTAGGTTATAATTTTGATTGGAGAAAACTAAATAAAAGTAGCTTAATTAATAAAAAAAAACCAAACGAAATAATGGAAGAGGAAAGAAAACATTTAAATTTCTTAAAAGAGGTTTGTAAAACGCAACATATAGTAATAGATGAAGATTTAGACATAAAATCTCCAAACGATAAGGCAAGTACAGTTCTTAAATATCATATGATGAAATTTGAAGAAAATAGCAAAATTCTTGATGAAATGCTAGGAAAAAAAAGAGAGAAAAGTTTTGCAAGAGGTTTTGTTAATAATCCTAAATCACCATTTTTTATAGACAGTACAATAGGTTTACCAACAGCTAAAGAAGTTGCTGACCTAATACATAATTGTAGTGGAATGGTATTTTTAGCACATCCATTTGATTATAAAGATATTGACCATAAACAATATATTCAAGAAATATATGATTTAGGAATTTTAGATGGTATAGAGGGAATTCATACAAGGCATACATTAGAACAAATAGAATATATAAAGGAATTTTGCAAAAAGAATAATTTAAAAATAAGTGGTGGAAGCGACTTTCATAGAGATGGAAAACAAAAATTAGGGTATGGTGTAAATGGAACTTTTGAAATAAGTGAAAAATTTTTATTAAAAAATATTATATAGAGAGGCTTTTTTAAGATGAAAGAAATGTATAAGTGTGCAATAAATTTATAATATCAACCAAAAAATATGATGGAGTAATAAAAATTGGAGAGCCAGATAAATGTGGAAAAATAGCCTGGTTCGATATAAAAAACTTGCCAGACAATACTGAGAAAAGAGCTAGAAAGGTACTAAATGAAATACAAAATGGAATATTTTATGATAATAGTGATTTTATTAATTTGGAGGAATAATGAGAATATTAATTTTTGAGTGTCAAATCTGTATGTGAACCAATTGACCTAATTATGTAAATTTGACAAATCTTAAAATATATGTTAAAATTTAAAACATAATTTAAGAGTTTATCTAGGAAATAACATTCTGAGCGATAAAGAACAATTAGAATAAAGTAATTGTTTACACGAAGTAAGATATATAAAAGTCTTGCAAAGGAGTCTTAAAGATTTCTTTGTGAGGCTTATTTTTATAAGAAATGAGGGGGAAAAATGGTACAAAAGCAAGAGTTTAAAAGCAAAGATAAGTATAAGAAGAATTTGAAAAAAATCGTTTATGAAACAATATTAACATCTATTGGACCAGGTTTTGCTGTTGCAACGATGACAGTTTTTTGGAACTCCATTGGAATGAATCAAACTGCTATTGGTTTTGTACAAATGGCTTTTACAATTGTAATTTGTGTGCTAGATTTTCCAATGGGATACATAGCAGATAGGTTTAATAGAAAGGCTTTAAATATAATAGGAGATATAGGAGTTGCAATAATATTTGTATTTTATTCTATATCAAAAAACATATATATGGTTCTTATTGCAGAATGTTCCTTAGGTTTATTTATGGCAATGACAAATGGAGTAGATCAAGGTTTTATAAAATATAATTGTGACAAGATTGATGAAACTGGAAAGTTATTTAAAAAAACTAATGTAGAAATATATACGGCGAGATATATAGCTTTACTTACTGCAACAATCTTAGGAGGGTTTATTGCAAAATATAGCGTTAGGTTAAGTTTAGGAATTTCATTTATTCCATATTTTATTGGTGGGCTTATTGCTTTAAAAATTGAAGATTATAACGAAAAGCTTAATAAGACACATAATAACCCATTAATTGATATGGTAAATTCGTTTAAAGCAATTATTAAAGAAAGAAAAACAAGAATATATTTAATAAGCTACATTTTAGGAAGAGAAATTACTCATCCACAGATTTGGGTTTTTACACCGCTTCTTATAATGGTTGGAGTACCAATTGAAATTGTAAGTATAGGATGGGTATTTAATTATCTTATGCAGATAATTGGTGGACAGATTTCAAAAAAAATGATTCACTTAGAAACCTCAAAAAAATTTGCAATACCAATTTGTATAGAAATATGTTGGATGTTTATTTTAGTAATAAATACAAATATTGTTACTGTATGGTTATTTGCTTTAAATGGATTAGTTCATGGATTAATTGAAGGCAATTTAGTAACAGTTTTGCAAGAATCTATAAAAAATGAAATTCAAACAAGTGTAATTTCAATTGCTTCAACTGGAGCGAAATTACTATATGTTCCTCTTGTATATATAATAAATTATTTGGGAAATACTAAGTTACAATATGCTTTATTAGGAGAATGTTGTATATTTATTCCAATGTGCATAATAACTTATACAAAACTAAAAGAGTTGGAAAAAGTATAAAAGTAAAGATGTATAAATATGATTACAAAAAGATATAATTTATTAAGAAAAAAAGAGGTTGTTGAAAATGAAATATTATAAACACACATTAACATAATTATGTTGACAACTCTAAAATAAAAGAGTATAATTAATTTGCGTTGATGAAGAAAAAGTATATGAATATTTATAGAGAGCAAATGGTTGGTGGAAATTTGTAATTGAAGTATATGGTGGCACTTCGGAGCATAATTTAAATAAATTAAGGTGGATAATATTATTTTTATTATCAATTAGGGTGGAATCGCGTGAGCATATATAGCTTTCGTCCCTAACTATTGTTATATAGTTAGAGGGCGAAAGCACTTTTAATATATAACAAAATTAATTTTTTAAGGAGGTTTTGTTATGGTAAAAGACATGCAAACAATTGTAAACTTTTGTAAATCAAGAGGATTTATGTATCAAGGTTCCGATATTTATGGAGGAATTGCAAATGTATGGGACTTTGGACCTTTAGGATGTAGACTAAAGAATAATATTAAGGATGCTTGGAGAAAAAGGTACATTCAAGAAAGGGAAAACAGTTTTGAGATAGATGCAGCAATTTTAATGCACCCTAAAGTATGGGAAGCAAGTGGACATTTAAGTTCATTTTATGATCCAAAAATGGATTGCAAAAAATGTAAAACTAGATTTAGAGCAGATAATTTTATTACAGACATTTCAAAAGGAAAAATAAATGGAGATGGGCTAACCTACGAAGAAATGGAAGATTATTTTGAAAAAAACAATATAAAATGTCCAGTTTGTGGAGCACATAACTTTACCTCAATAAGAAAATTTAGTCAAATGTTTGAAACATATAGAGGAACAACTGATGAAGATAAAAGTGTTATATATTTAAGACCAGAGAATGCACAAGGAGAATATGTTAATTTCTTAAATGTTCAAAGAACAACTAGATCAAAATTGCCTTTCAGCATAGGTCAGATAGGAAAAGCATTTAGAAATGAAATAACACCTGGAAATTTTAATTTTAGAACAATAGAGTTTGAACAAATGGAATTTCAAACATTTTGCAAAAAAGGACAGGACTCAGAAATATATAATTATTTTAAAGAGTATGCAAAAAAATTCTTTATAGATTTAGGTATTAATACTGATAATTTACGATTTCATAATCATGAGAAATTAGCTCATTACGCAAAAGAAGCATGTGATATTGAGTTTAAATTTCCATTTGGATGGGGAGAAATTAATGGTACACATAATAGGACAGACTATGATTTAAAAAGACATCAAGAATTCTCAGGAAAAAGTATGGAGTATTTAGATACAGAAACAAACGAAAAGTTTATTCCATATATTATTGAATCAACAATGGGACCTGATAGAACTGTTTTAGCAATATTGTGTGAGGCATATAATGAGGAAAAAGTAAATGAAGAAGAAACAAGAATAGTCTTAAAATTAAACCCAATAATTGCACCATATAAAATAGCAATATTACCATTAACTAAAAAACAGAATGAACAAGCTAAAAAACTTTATAAAGAGTTATCATTTGATTTTATGTGCGATTATGATGAATCAGGAACAATAGGTAAAAGGTATCGTAGACAAGATGAAATAGGTACTCCATATTGTATTACAATTGATTATGAAACCGAGAAAGACAATTGCGTAACTATTAGAAATCGTGATACAATGGAACAAGAAAGAATAAAAATAGAAAAGGTTAATAATTATATAAAATCTAAATTACAAGATTTTAGGATATAAATAAAAAATATGATTAAAAAATGATTGACTAAGACTACCTAACATAATATTATTTAGTACATTTATAAAATCATTTTGCTAAAATAGCACTGTAATACGAGGAGTTATAATATGTTTCCTAAAGAAATAGAAGAAATAGTAAAGAATATAAAATATACTATTGATAATATAGGTCGTAGTGAAGATGAAGTTTACGTTTTTGAAGATAAATATATATTAAAAATATCAAGAGATAGAAAAAGATTAATTGATGAAAAAGAACGAATAGATTTTTTGTGCAAGTGTAATATTCCAAGTAGTCAAAGTATTTGCTATCTAGAAGAAGATGGTAAATGTTACTATTTAAGATCTTATATTAAAGGTTATAGTTTAATTGACAAAAGATTTATTGAAAATCCAGAATTATTAATTGATGTTTTAGTAAATATAATTGAAATATTGAGAAGCTTAGATAATTATAATTGTCCTTTTAAGTCAAAAGATAATATTGGGAATAATTTTGTACATGGAGACTTGTGTTTACTTAATATTTATGTTGATGATAATAACGATTTCACAGGATTTATTGATTTAGATAATTCTGGATTGGGAGATAAATGGTATGATTATTCATGGTTGTTATGGAGTTTGGAATACAATTTAAAAACGAAAAAATATAATAAAATTCTATTAGATAAGCTACAACTAACATATAATCAAAAAAAATATGAGGAATATATACCTGAAGAATATAGAAAAAACAATAGCCCAATATAGAAAAATTTAAACACAAAAAACAATATATACCAGAATTATGGAAGCTAATATTTGAAAATCCACAAAAAAATATTTAATTATCATGTTTTTAGGGACACTGCTAAAAAGCATAATATTTTCTATAACATATAGAAAATTGAAAAAATGCTAGAAGAAAAGAAGGTAAAAGTTTTATGGATGATATAGAAATAATAAATAAAAACATAAAATACGAAGGCAAGGTTTTTGATATTTGCGAGTATGAAATAAATATTAAAAATAACATAATAAAAAGAGATATTATGGAAAGAAGAGATGGGGTTGTAATTGTTCCAATTGATGAAAATGATAAATTAATCATGCTTTCTGAATATTGTGCAGGAAGTAATTCAAATATTTTGTCATTTCCTAGAGGAAGTATAGAAAGTGAATGTATTGAAGAAAATGCACAAAGAGAACTAATTGAAGAAACAGGGTATAAATCAAATAATATGGAGTTAATAATTTCTACATATGAACATCCATCAACCACTAATAGAAAAATATATATTTTTTTAGCAAAAGATTTAGAAAAAGCCTATTTAAAAAATGATGATAAATATATTGAAATTAAAAGAATGACATTAGATGAAGCAATAAAAAAATGCCAAAAAAATTTTTGTTCAGATATATCTACTATTGCAATATTAAATTTTTTAAAATCATGGGTTCAAAGCAATTAATTAAGAAAATAAAAAATAGAGATTGATTACAAGGCTATTTTTTGTACCACCTTTTAATTTAAAAGGCGGTACATTTTTATAGAAAATTTTTCAAAAAATTTGTTGACAAATGTAATAATATTCAATATAATATAAACAATAGTTCGCAAATTGTAAATAATGGATTTTAAACGCAATAATAAAAATAATAAGAACTAAATTTATAGAGATAGGATGTGTTCTTATGGACGAAAAAAAGAATGAAATTATTTTATTTGAAAACCAAGGAGTAAAATTAGAGGTAAACTTAAAGGATGAAACTGTATGGCTTAATAGACAGCAACTAGCAGAATTATTTGATAGAGATATTAAAACTATAGGCAAACATATTAACAATGCATTAAACGAGGAATTAAAAGATATTCCAACTGTCGCAAATTTTGCGACAGTTCAAAAAGAGGGAAATAGAATTGTTACAAGAGATATTGAATATTACAGTTTAGATGTTATAATTTCTGTAGGCTATCGCGTAAAATCAAAAAAGGGTATAATTTTTAGACAGTGGGCTAATAAAATTCTTAAAGATTATATGTTAAAAGGCTATGCAGTTAA
>CAMVKF010000020.1 GCA_947168035.1 uncultured Clostridia bacterium
AGTGTATGGTTTTGTATTTAATATATGTAAATACATATATTAAATACACGCATATTGATTAATAAAATTTAGTTACTATTCATAGCTTTTAAATTATTATAGTCCTGCCAAATTAATGTGAATATTATTAAAATTTATGGTATATGAGTTAATATTTAAACATAATAATTGTATTAATTAGTATTTTAATTAAGAAGGTGCTTTATGTTTTCATATTTTCTTTTTATAGTTTTAGGCTTTTTTTTATTAATTAAAGGCGCAGATTATTTAGTAGATGGTGCTAGCTCTATTGCAGAAAAATTTCATATTCCTACTATGATAATTGGTCTAACTATTGTTGCAATAGGAACATCTATGCCTGAACTTATGGTAAGTTTAACAGCTTCTATTAAAGGCTCTCCTGATATGAGTATTGGAAATATTGTTGGTAGTAATATTGCTAATCTATTTTTAATTTTAGGTATTTGCTCATTAATAAAGCCACTAAAATTTCAAAAAGAGACTGAAAACATACAAAATTGGATAACTATTTTTGCAGAACTTATTTTGTTATTTTTTTGTAATAACAATTCAAATTATACTATTACAAATTTTGAGGGTGGAATTTTAGTTTTTCTAGCATTTTTATTTATAATATATAATATAAATAATGCGAAAAACAATTTATTAGAATTTAATGATTCAAAAAATATCTCTATTTTAAAGTCTTTTTTTGCTATTATTTTAGGGATTTTTTCTTTAAAAATTGGTGGAGATGTAGTTGTAAAATATGCATCAAGGATTGCTTGTAATTTAGGTGTAAGTGAAAAGATTATTAGTATAACTATTGTTGCACTTGCTACAAGTCTTCCTGAACTTATAACTTCAGTAACTGCAACAATTAAAGGTGATACAGATATGGCAATAGGTAATATAATAGGCTCTCAAATATTTAATATTTTTTTAATAATAGGAGCAAGTGCTATTTTTTCTCCAATAAAATATTCATATTTCTATAATTTTGATATGTTATTTTTATTAGTAGGTTCTATTATATTTGCTATAATTCCTTTTATAAGAAAAAAACACTATATGACAAGATTAAATGGCTTATTTTTTACAATAAGCTATATAATCTATATTTCATATAATGTTTTTATGGCATCGTAAATTCCATCCATATAATTACTATAATTTGTTGTTAAATTATTAACATCTTCATCTATTTTTGAGTATCCTAATACTACTAAATATGTTTCTATTCCAACATTAGAATTATAGTAATTATTTTTACCAAAAGATTTATTTCTTCCATCTACATAAGCTTTTGTTGCTATACCACCTGTTTCTCTAATAATATATAAATATGGTGTAGATGTGTTTATATTATATGGCTCAAATTTATTTTTTATAGCTCTATTATTTAGAGCTTGAATATCTAAATTTGTAAAATTTCTTACATATACTCCGCTCATCTTTTTTAAATGAATTATTCTGTGAATATTTTGCATTTGAGTTATTTACTATATTTTGTGCCATTGTTTTTGCAAAATTTAAATTCACATCATTTGGAGCATAAACTTCTACTCCCCCATTTTTTTTACTATATTGGTTACTACTTAAATCTAATGAAATTAAAATTTTAGCGCCAGATGCATTTAAAATATTTATTCTTCCATTTTCATCATACATATTTGTTTCTGTATCTATTTTTTGAAGGTCACTTCTAGTTATAAAAACCTTAAAGCCTTCATTTTCTAAACTATTTTTTAAATTTTCTCCACATTTTAAAATTAATTCATTTTCAGTTTGCTTATTCTTTGTTGTGCCAAGGTCAATTGCTATATCATACACATTTTCTGGTAAAGAGTTTACTTCATCTGTATTTATACTCATATATGGAATACTATTATAATTATTAAATGAAATTAATATTTTTTCATTTTTAGTATCTTTAGTTACAGTATAATATGTAATATTTTCATATTCTGTCTTATTACATAAAGAATAATATTTAACATCACTATTTGAATATGCTATTCTTAAAAATATATAACAATTTTTTTGCTTTAATTCTTCTAGATTAATTCCATTATTCAAATTCTCTATTGTCGAAAAATAAACTGTTCCATCTGAATAATTATAATTTGCTTTTAAACCGTAGCTCTTCTCCTTCTAAATTTTTCAAAATTAAATTAACACTTTCAATTTTTATTCCTGAAAGACTTATTATGTCTATATTTCCTTCTAAATTAAAATGTGTTCCATATACAAAATATTTTGATATATTTACAAATGAATTTGTTTCTATTCTATTAAATATATCATTTACTTGTTTTTCTCTTATATTAGCTTTATTTGTTAAATTATATATTTTAAAAATAATTAACATAAGCATTAAAATAACAAAAAAAATTATTGTAATTTTTATTTTTTTATCCAGGTGTACCTTTTTCAAAAAATCACCCCTTACTCAATTTCTGTTATTTTTAAATTATATTTATCTTCAAAAACCTTCTTTTTAGCTATATATTCTTTTGTTTTAAACCCTTTAACATCAATTACATCGTATGTTCCATCTGTATTAAATATTATAAAATCGGCCTTGTACTTTAGCCCTGGAGCTAAAATAAAAGTTGGTTGCAAACAAAAACCTTTTATATCATTACTTTTAAGTCTAATTTTTAAATCTTGGTAAAACTGCGCTTCTTTTAAGCTATCAAAAGTATGTCCATCAACTGATGTTTTATATGACCTATATTTTGCTCTTTGTGCTTTTTTATTTTGTTTATTATTTTCATAGTTTTTATAGTCTTCTACACTCCAATGTTCCATAATGTACTCCTTTTTTCTAATTTTACAAAAACATTTAAAATATGTCAAGGAAAAACAAAAAAGACAAACAATTAAAGTTTTTTAAAATAGCTTTATTGTTTATCTTTTATCTGTTGGCTAATAAATTAATCATATCTATAATAAGTTTTTTATCATAGTTAGATAGTTTTTGGTAATTTGTGTTAATTAACTCTGAAGCTGTATAAACATTTTTATCTAAATATTTTCCAAGTAAATTTGATGGGGCAATTTCAAAACAATTACATATATCAATTAAAGCTATACAACCGAGGTACACTATTACCTTTTTCTATTTCATATATATAATTTGGTGATAAATTAGTTTTTTCAGCAAATTGTTCTCTTGATAATTTATGAGATTTCCTTAATTCTAAAATTTTTTTCCCAATATATTGTGCAATCTCCTTTTTTATATTATCATTCTCCATTTTCATTCTCCTCGTAAAGATTATATATTTTATAGTTTGTTTAATAAACACACAATATATGTAAAAATTATAAAAATTTAACAATATTTTGTGAAAAATCTATTTACATTTTTCGACAATAATGTTACTATTAATTTTGAATAAGATTTTTAAATCAAATGAACTTTATTGTTCAAAAATAAAAGGAGGTAATTATTATGGGCTTTATTAAAGCTTTTGCAGGAGCAATTGGAGGAACATTGGCTGACCAATGGAAGGACTTTTTAGTTCCAATGTCAGGAGTTCCAGCAACAGCTGGTATATACCCAGCTGTACTACAAGGTACAAATGCAGGTAGAGGTTCAAATACAAAAGGGTCAAACAATATTATTACTAATGGAAGTAAAATTGTTGTACCTGAAGGAATGGCTCTTATTACAATGCAAGAAGGAGCAATAACAGGATGTATTACAGAACCAGGTGGCTTCACTTTTACATCAGATGACCCAAATTCTAAATCTATATTTGCTGGTGATGGATTTATGGCATCTTTAGTAACTCAAAGTTGGGAAAGGTTTAAATTTGGAGGTATTCCTGGATCTCAACAAACAGCATTTTATATTAACTTAAAAGAAATACCTAATAATAGATTTGGAACACAATCAGAAATTTATTGGGATGATGCTTATTTGGGTGCACAAGTAGGTGCTGTAACAAGAGGTACATATACATTAAAAATAATTGACCCAATATTATTTATTAAAAATTTTGTTCCAGCAACATATTTGTCTAGTGGAGAAGTATTTGATTTTGCGGATATGGATAATGATGCAGGAGCACAATTATTTAATGAGGTTGTAAGTAGCTTAAGTGCAGCATTTTCTAATTATACAAATGACCCAGACAAAGGAAACCGTATTACAAAAATTCAAGGAGACCAAATTGGATTTGCTAAAAGCTTATCTCAAGCGGTTGAAGATGGTTATGGGTGGAAAACAGATAGAGGTCTTGAAATTGTTAAGGTTGCTATTCAAGCAATTGAATATGACGAAGATACAAAAGCATTATTAAGTGATGTAAAAAAGGCAGATGCTTTATCTGGAGCAAGAGGAAATTCATTTATGCAACAATCAGTTGCTCGTGGTATGCAATCAGCTGGTGAAAATGGTGGCGCATCAGGTATGGCATTTATGGGTATGGGCTTAAATAGTGCAGGTAGTGTAATGGGTGCTATCAAACAACCTACACGGAGCACAAGAAGATCCTTATGAAAAACTTGCAAAATACAAAAAAATGTTAGATGAAGGATTAATAACAGAGGAAGATTATAATGAGCAAAAGAAGAAAATCTTGGGGGTGTAAAAAGTGGCTGTTAATCAATTATTAAATACAAATGATGAGCCAAAAATTGTTCAAACAGATATTGGTGCAAAAGATGGTCAAAATAAATGCCCTCAATGTGGTTCTACAGATATTTCTGTAAATGCTAAAACTGGAAAATTAAGGTGCAATTTTTGTAGACATGAATTTGAACCAGAAAAAATACAAGGTATGGAAACTGATTTAACTAAATTAACTGGTGAAATAATGGGTTCTGGTGCGCAAAATATTGTAGCAGATACAAAAGATGTTATAACTTTTAAATGTAGCAGTTGTGGTGCTGAGGTAGTTATAGATACTCAGGAAAGTACTCAAGCTAGATGCCATTGGTGTAGAAATACATTATCTGTTAACCAACAAATACCAAATGGTGCTATTCCAGATGTAGTATTACCTTTTAATTTAACAAAAGCTGAAGCAAAAGAACAAATAGAAGCTTTTGTAGGAAAAAGAAAATTTTTTGCCCATCCAAAATTTAGAGAAGAATTTACAACAGATAATATAATGGGAGTTTATTTTCCATATATGGTTGTTGATATAAATTCACACGCTAGATTTTTAGGTAGAGGAGAGCATGAAGTTAGAAGATATACTCGTGGCAGTGGAGATAGTAGAAAAACTTATTATGATGCTGACCTTTATGAAGTTGAGCGTGAATTTGATTTAACTATAGATGGTTTAACTGTAGAATCAAGTTCAGATAAATTACAAAAAAATTCAAATAAAACAAATAATGTTATAAATGCTATTATGCCTTTTGATATTGAAAATTCTGTTAAATATAATGCAAATTATTTAAAAGGTTATTCTTCAGAAAGACGTGATACAAATATTGATGATTTAAGACCTTTAGTAGATGCTCAATCTAAAGATATAGCACGATTTGCTTGTAACGAAACTTTAAAAGAATATGACCGTGGTGTTAATTTAGAGGTAGAAGAACTTAATGTTAAAGGTAAACAATGGAAAACTGCTTATCTTCCTGTTTGGTTATATAGCTACCAAGAGAAAAAAGGAGAAAGTGATAGTTTATTACATTATGTTGCAGTTAATGCTAGAACAAAGGAAACAATGGGTAGTGTACCTATACATATGCCAAAATTATTTGGTATTTCGCTATTAGTAGAATTAATAGGATTTCTTGCTTTTTGGTTTGCAAGTGATTTTGATTATAGGGTTGTGTTTTTACTAGCAGGTATTTTATATTTCTTTATTAATTATATGAGATACCGTAATTCAAATGCAAGACATCACCACGAAACAGAAACTAATAAAAAAATGTTTAATATTAAAAAAGTGGATAATTTTATAAAACATGAAAAAGGACTTTCAAATTCAAGAATGCAAGGAGCAAATAATACCAAAGTAAGTGGGCAAAATATTTCTGAAACAGTACTAAACTCTTTGAAAAGCGGAAGAATAATGTAGATAGGGGATGAAAAAAATGAATGATATATTAGAAAAATGCAAAAAAACAAGAATTTTAGCAGCTATTGGAATAGTTGGGTTATTTTTAGGTACAATTATGCCATATGTTAAGTATTCTTTAGGTTTTTACTGCTTATGGATTGGAGTATTATGCTTAATAGCATATGCTATATTACATAAAAAAGAGGAGGTGAGATAATGACGAAAGCAAAATTTTTAGTAATTACATTATTTATTGGAATTGTGTTATTTTTAATACCTAATATTTCAAATGCTACAGTTGATGTAAGTAGGAATATTTATTCAAATAATGGAAGTATGAAATTTAATTTTTCAGGTCTTACTTTAAATACTTCGCATGAATATGAATTTGGATTAACCAAAACTAAAGCTGCCTCAATTGAAACATGGCATTTAATAACAGAATATACTGAAACAACAGCAGTAGTTGATGTTATGACTACAACAAAAGATTTGCGAGAAGTAATAAATGCAGTAGATAATGGGTTTATAACAATAAAAGATAAAAACACAAATACTATAGCATTAGAATCTATATCTGTAGACTTAAAAACACCATTTTTAAATTTGACTAATTATACAGTCATTCCAAATGGTAAACAATTTGGTTCTTTGTCTTCTGATGAAACTATTCAAATTGCTTTAAGAAATGCTGAAAATAGTAATGCATATTATCAATATGAAAAAATTACTGACAATTCTGTAATAAATAAATATAAAGAGTTAAAAGCAAATAGTGGCAATTATTCAGAACTACAGAGTCTTTTGAAGCAAACTGTTCCTACTTCAAATTGGAATGCTTGGGATTATTGGAATGGACATGATTCTATTACTGGAATGGATGGATTTGGGTACACACAAAGAAATATATCTGTACCAGATAATGGGTTATATTATATGTGGGTATATTTTAGTGGTAAAAATATAAAAAACGTATATGGATACATATTAGTCGATAATTTACAACCTGAAATAGTTTTAGATAGTATTTCACTACCAAAAACTAAAGAAGTAGAATTAGGAAAAACACTTACTTTAACACCAACATTCAATCCAGAAAACACTACAAACAAAATAGTAACATGGACATCTAGTGATGAATCTGTTGCTACTGTTAGCAATGCTGGTTTAGTAACAGCAAAAAAAATAGGTTCTACAATTATTACAGTAACATCACAAGATGGAAATAAAAAAGCTACATGTACTGTAACAGTTACAGAGGCTACAACAAACAATTCAAATGAAGAGAAAAACACAACAGATACACCTAAAACTGAAACTTCAACAACTAGTACAGCTACAAAAAATGACACAACAGTATCATCTACAAAATTACCAAAAACTGGTGTAGGATTTGGTTTAGCAATCACAAGTGTTATTATTTTAGGAATTGCTATATTTACATATTTAAAATGTAGAGAGTTTAAGGGTATATAATTTATATATATCTCTCTTGATAGAAAAAAGACGTTTAAATAACGTCTTTTTTCTCATTTACCAAACTAATCATCTCTTTGCCATCTATCAAAAGCCTCAGGACTCATATGCTTTGGCCTTTGACCTGTCCATTTTGCTTCTTCTAACTTTCTCATTTCTTCATTTCTTCTTTTCCTATCTCTCTCAAGTATTGTAAGTCTTTCTTGCAAATTATTTTGAAGCCTTTGTAATTCTTCTAAGCTTTTGTCTCTTAATTCATAAATTGTAACTCTTTGTAGACTTGTAATACTACGATCAAAAGTACTTATTCGACTAATTCTTCTTACCAACTCATATACTGAATCAGCCATTTGTTCTCTTTCGTAGTAATCATCAATTTGTGGTTCATCTGTTCCTGTATCACCCACGATCAAATGTATTAAATTACTAAACAATCCCATAGTGATTCCTCCTTTATATAAGTTACTTCTCATATATTATTTTACCATAAATAACCGAAAATGTCAAAAAGTCAAAAATAAAAATTTTCCAAATTTCCTTGCAAAATGGCGTGTTTTTATATATAATAGTTGCAAAATATATTTATGGAACTTGTTTCCTATGGAAGGAATGAGAATTTAATGGAAAAAATGTGTGTTAAAGATTTATATAAAAATTTTTCTAATTTTGCGGAAAAAGAGGTAACTTTAGAAGGTTGGGTACGTACTGTTCGTGATTCTAAAACTTTTGGTTTTATTGAATTAAATGATGGTTCATATTTTAAAAATGTTCAAATTGTAATATCTGATAAATTAGCCAATTTTAAAGATTTAGTAAAACTTACTATAAGTTCAACAATAAAAGTAACAGGAAACTTAATAATTACTCCAAATTCTAAGCAACCTTTTGAAATTCAAGCAACAAATATACAAATATTTAATTTATGTGATAATGATTATCCTCTTCAAAAAAAGAGACATAGTTTTGAATATTTGCGTACAATTGCTCACCTTAGACCACGTACAAATACATTTCAAGCTATATTTAGAATTAGAAGTGTTGCTGCTTTTGCAATTCACGAGTATTTTCAAAAAAATGGGTATGTTTATGTACACACACCAATAATTACTTGTGCTGACTGCGAAGGTTCTGCTGAAATGTTTAAATTAACTACTATGGATTTAAAACATGATCTTCCAAAATTAGAAGATAGTCAAACTGATTTTTCTAATGATTTATTTGGAAAAGAAACTTATATTACAGGTTCTGGACAACTTCATGGTGAAACTTTTGCTGCAAGTTTTGGTAAAATTTATACATTTGGTCCAACATTGCGTTCAGAAAACTCTAATACTAAAACTCACGCAAATGAGTTTTGGATGATTGAGCCTGAAATTTCTTTCTGTGATTTAGACGAACTAATGGACATTGAAGAAGATTGCTTAAAATATATTGTAAATGCTGTTTTAGAAAGATGCGAAGAGGAAATAGATTTTTGCGATAAATTTATAGAAAATGGTTTAAAGGAAAAATTAACTAAACTTTTAAATTCTAATTTTATAAGAATTGACCATAAAGAAGCTATAGATATTCTAAAAAAGGCAGATAAAAAATGGGAATTTGAGCCAGATTATGAAGAAGATTTGGCTAAAGAACACGAAAAATATATTACTGAATATTTTAATGGTCCTGTTTTTGTTAAAAATTGGCCAAAAGATATAAAATCTTATTATATGAAACTAAACCCTGATGGTAAAACTGTTGCGGCAGTTGACTTAGAAGTTCCTGGTTCTGGTGAAATTATGGGTGGTTCTCAAAGAGAAGAAAACTATGAAAAACTTTTGGAAAGAATTAAAGAAAAGAATATGGACGCAAAGCAAATTGACTGGTATTTAGACTTAAGAAGATTTGGCTCAAATATTCATTCTGGTTTTGGTTTAGGATTTGAAAGATTACTTATGTATATTACAGGTATGGAAAATATTCGTGATGTAATTCCTTTCCCAAGAACACCAAAAAATTGTGATTTTTAAAAAAATGTATTTTCTAAATGAAAAAGGTTTATTTTTTCTCCGAAATACCGAAACTTAAACGAAAGTATGTATTGACAAATATAAAAATATTTGCTATAATTAAGTTGCTAGCACGAGATTGAAAGAACAAAAAGCTATGTACGGAGATGTGAATGTCGGTTCACATCTTCTTTTTTGCATAAAAAAAGCTATGTAGCTGTCGGACTACTTAGCTTTGACTATTTCTAGTCTTGGTGGTTTTGGTCGTTATCTTTATTGTAACTCAAAAGTAGCAATACTATCAAACGCCAAATTAAATCGAAAGAACTCATAGTGCTATGTACCTCCTTTCCTCAAGGAGTCACCAATTACTTAGTGCAAGTGTATTATATAATAAAAGACTCAAAATTTCAATATATCTGATTCTTTTCTTTGTTTCTATTTATCGTTTAATTTTTTACTAATATATTTCATAATAGATATAACTTTTGAATAATCCATTCTTTTAGGGCCTATAATTCCAATCGTTCCTAAATCTTTATTTCCTACTTTATGTTTAAAGGTTACCATACTAAAGTCTTTTAATTTTTCATCTTCATTTTCGCCACCTATATAAACATTTATGTCTTTTGCAAAACCTGAATTTAGCATATCTACTATTAAGTCTTTTTCATCTAAAATATTCATGAAATTTTTTGCAACTTGAAGACTATTAAACTCAGGAAGCTCTAATTCTTTTCTTGCACCTTGTAGATGTATTTCATTTTCTTCGAATAAAACTTTTTTGATTTGATCAATTATAGGTTTTATAACTTTTACCATATCAGACATTTGTTGGTATAAATATTCTTCTAAAGGTTGATCTATTTTTTCTATTGGTTGTCCTTTTAATTTATTGTTAAACATATAATTTAAAGTTTCAATTTGCTTTTCGGTAATATCTTCATCAAATTTTATTATTGTTTCCTTTACCATTCCTGTGTCTGTCATAATTATTGCAAGTAACATTCTTGTACCTAAGCTTACAAATTTTATTTCTTGAATAATTTGTTCATTTGCTTTAGGACCTATAGTTACTGTTGTATAATGGGTTATTTCAGAAATGGTATTTGCAGTAATTTTGGTTAATTCTTCTATTTCATGTACTTTTGTTTCTAATTTGTCACTTATATATTTTATTTCTTCTAAACTAATATTATCATCTTTTAAAAGTTCATCTATATAATACCTATATCCTTTTGCTGATGGAATTCTCCCACTAGATGTATGCATTTTATCAAGCATTCCTGTTTTTTCTAGTTCTGCCATCTCGTTTCTAATTGTGGCACTACTACAATTTAAATCATATTTTTCAATTAATGCTTTTGAACTTACAGGCTCTGCTGTATATATATATTCTTCAACTATAGCTTGCAAAACTTTCTTTTTTCTATCATCTAGCATTTTACTCACATTCCTTAATATTAATTTCTATTTTTGAAAAACTATCTTCTTCATCTTCAAATTCTAGTTTATTTATTTTTTTCTTTACAACTTCTTTTAATTCTATTTTAGATAAATCGATTAATATTTTAGTAGATAAATCCATACCAACAGGTAAAGTCATATTTTTATTATCAAAAAATATTATGTTTGTGAATGCTGCAAAAGCTGTTCCCTTTGGTATTTTAATTTTATATAAATACAATGTATTTGCATTTTTCTCTCTTTTTATAAAATCATCTAATTCATCTTGGGCATTAAGAGACATTGCTTCAATAGCATTTAACTCTAACTTTGTATCAGATACTTTATATACATACATATCTTCTTGAGTTTTGTTCTTTTCTAATGCTGATTTTATGTTTGAAAGTATTATTTCTAATTTTTTCTTAAGTTCAATACCCCTTGAACCTTTTTTGATGTCAAGAATTGCAAATTTATCTCTTGGTGCTTCTCTATGTGTTTTATTCCTTATTGTTCTTTCTTTATTACCATTTTGCCTAAATGTTCCAAAAATATTAAATGTTTCTTCATCTTCAACTTGTTCATTATCTATTTCTTCGGCTTCTATTTTAAGTTCTTTTAATTTTGCAGATATTTCTTTATTTTCTGCAAGCCCTAAATTCATTCTGTTTAGAAGTTCTAAAACATCTGAATTTGCAATAAACACACTATCTTGCTCTAAATCTGTAAATTTATTTCTTTGAACTTTGTCTATATTTGTCCCGAAATTTTCAAAGTCATTTTCAAAATCAAATACCTTTTCAATTTTTTTAACATTAAGTTCTTCTTCTTCACCTTCATCTAACTCAGCTACAGCATCTTTATTAGAATATTTCCAAAATTCAAAAATACTTTTTTTATGTTTATTTATTTCTTCAATATACCCTGTTGCATTTTCTATTTTCTTTTTCAAATTTTTGTTCTTTAGTTTTAAAGCATTTATGTCCATTAATAATTTTTTTGCTTGTTCTTCTTTTTCTTCTGCCTCTTTAA
Source organism: uncultured Clostridia bacterium (assembly GCA_947168035.1). Lineage (GTDB taxonomy): Bacteria > Bacillota > Clostridia > TANB77 > CAG-508 > CAG-269. Next base: position 11,978 of record CAMVKF010000020.1, read on the forward strand.
AACTATTTTCTAGTTCAAAAATAGTATAATTTTTTTGTTCTAATTTAATTTTTTCGTTTATTTTTTTATTTTCTTCTTTTTTATGTTCAACTTTCTTATTTTTCTTATTTTCCGCCTTTTTTTGTTGTTTTCCAAGTTTAAAAAAATATTTCACTTTTCCAAAAAAGGTTTTTTTACACTCCAAATATGTTGTAATTTGTTTTTCTTTTTGTGCATATTCTGCTGCTAAAATATCACTTTCTTCCTTTAGATTTTTTAATTTAATATTTAAATTCTCAATGTCATCCATATACTTCTTTTTAAGCCCTATTGACTTAAAGTATTGCTCAACAATAAATTCAGGTAATGTTTCATAAATAATTCCAACATTTTCTAAATAAAATTCTAAATTTCCTGTTTTTCCTATATTAATTTCAAACTTATAATAGTGTGGTAATTCTGTTTGCAACATAAATAATGCTTTTGATAATTTATAAAACTTTAAAGCATCTTTTTTACTTTTCAAAGAAATTTTATATAGAGTTTTTATATGGTCATATATCTCTGCTTCACCAATAATTTCTAAACTCATTTCTCCTTTTTTATTGTAAACTTCGTAAATAAGAGGATAATCTTTAGTAAATACCCATAAGTAGTTTTCTAAATCTGATATTTCTGATTTACTTAAAATTTCTCCGGAATAATCTACTATGCTTATTGGTACAAAAATTTTGTCATCTTTTTTGTTTTCTATTTTCTTTTTTATTAAATAAAAGAAAGTTGAATAATCTGAGTCTTCTAACGGTACTATCATAAAATATTTTTTTGAAACCTCAGAATAGTATATTTGCCACAAGTAATTTCCACTATATTTTATTTTAAATGGAATTTGTTTATTTAACTTTTTTTGTTCATTTTCTATCTCTTGAATTTGAGAAATTCTTGAGTTTTCCAACATTGATAAAAATTTAGTGTAATTTAATACATTCTCTTCGTTTTTACTATCTAAATATTCACAAAGAGGTAAAGCATTTTCGTATTTTTCCTTTATGCTGTCTAATCTATTTGTAGGTGAAAGCAAAATTTCAATTTCATTAACATCTATGAATCTATATTGTTTATACTTTTTTTCATCATATCCTTTAATTGTTCTAAAACGAATATTTGTACTTTGTGTTAAGTTTTTCGGAATTTTATTTAAATCTAATCCAATATAATCCAATTTTTCTTGTATTTTGTCTTCTATTTCTTTTTGTTTTTTTCTAGGCAATTTACAATACTCCTTTCTTTATGTTATATTTTGCTTTTTATTTTTATTCTTATGTGCATTTCATAAATAAAGGTTTACCTTAAATTATATTTCCATAACAATTGGCAAAATCATAGGATTTCTTTTTGTTTTTGCAAATATGTAGTCTTTTAAATTTTCTCTTATTGCATTTTTTATTGCTGCCCAATCCTTAGTTTCCCTAAGTTCAAATTTATATACTTCGTGTCTAACTACCTTTTTTATTTCTTCCATTACATTTTCAGATTCTTTTACATACACAAATCCTCTTGAAATAATATCTGGTCCTGCTATAACTTCTCCTGTTGCTCCATTCATTGTTAGTACTATTATTATTAAACCATCTTGTGATAAATGCTGACGGTCTCTTAATACTACATTTCCTACATCTCCAATGCCAAGTCCATCTACTAAAATTACACCAGCTTGTACTTGTCCTGTAAATTCTGCACTATTTTTATCTATTTCTAAAACTTTTCCATTTTCTAATTTAAATATATTTTCTTTTGGTATTCCCATAGATTTTGCAGTTTCACTATGAGCAATTAAATGCCTATATTCTCCGTGAACAGGTATAAAATATTTTGGCTTTGTAAGTGCAATTACTAATTTTTGTTCTTCTTGACAAGCATGCCCTGATACGTGAACATCTTCTAAGGCAGAATATACAACTTCTGCTCCTATTTGCATAAGTGAATCTATTACTTTTGATACACTTTTTTCATTTCCAGGTATTGGGTTTGCAGAAATTATTACTAAATCATTTGGAGTAATTTTTACTTTTCTATGTGTACCTGATGCCATTCTAGTTAAGGCAGACATAGTTTCTCCTTGACTTCCTGTAGTTATAATTAAAAGTTTATCATCTGTATAATTATTTATCATATCTATATCAATAAACAAATTATCCGGACACCTTATATAACCGAGTTCTCTTGCAGTTGTTATCATATTTACCATACTTCTACCACAAACAGCAATTTTTCTGTTATGTTCTATTGCTGAATTTACTATTTGTTGTACTCTATGCACATTTGATGCAAATGTTGCAACAACTATCCTTTTTGTACAGTTTGTAAATAGTTTGTCAAATACTTCTCCAACTGTACTTTCAGACATTGTAAATCCTTTTCTTTCAGCATTTGTAGAATCTGATAAAAGTGCTAAAACTCCTTTGTTTCCTAATTCTGCTAACCTACTAAAATCCATTCTTTTTCCATCCATTGGAGTAAAATCGACTTTATAATCTCCTGTATGAATTACTGTTCCAACTGGTGTATGGATTGCAAACATAACAGAATCTGGTATACTATGTGAACTTTGAATAAATTCTACTTTGAAATATTTTCCAAGTTTAATTGTTTGTCCAGGTACTACTTCATGCATTATTGTAGAATTTTCTAGATTGTGTTCTTCGAGTTTATTTTTTATTAAACCTAAAGTAAGTTTTGTTCCATAAATTGGAGTATTTACTTGTTTTAGGAAATATGGTATTCCACCTATATGGTCTTCATGTCCATGGGTTATAACCATACCTTTAAGTTTTTCTTGGTTTCTAACAATATATGCTATATCTGGAATAACTATATCTACTCCAAGCATGTCATCATCTGGAAAAGATAAACCACAATCTACAACTATTAATTCATCTTCATATGCAAAAACGGTTATATTTTTTCCTACTTCATGTAAACCACCAAGTGGTATTATCTTTAATTTTGATTTTTTAAATCTGAATCCTTCTTCCTTTTTTTCTTTTACCATTTCTTTTAAAGCTGTATCTTGTCTTAATACTAAAGATCTGTTTTCTTGTTTTAAAAATGATTTTGTTTCTATTGAAACATCATTTTTTTTGCTTTTTCTTTTTACTTCTGTTTTTTCTTCTTTTACCTCTTTTCTCTTTTTCTCTTTTTCTTTTGCACCTTCTCTAACTGATTTTTTAACATCTCTTTTTGGGCTATAAGGTTTACTAGATGTTTTTCTAGCACTTCTTGTAGTTTTAAAGGAGATGTTTTCTTCTTTGTTCTCATTCATAATTTTTCATTTCTCCTTAAATATTTAGCTTTATTTTATTAAAAATCTCATTTATTATGCCAAATATTATAACATCTTTTTATATATTAGTCAAACCCTAAATCTTCTATACTAGTATTCAAAATACCCTCCTCCTAAAAACTCTTTTAAAAGAGAGCTTGGTGGAATTATGCTTTTGTCTATTGGCTTAAAATACTTAAGTATATCTATTAATCTCCTGCTCTCAGCGTATTGCCTTTGGTTTGGCTGTATTTCTTGTAACAAAGGTACTGCTAATTCTTTTAAAGCTGCGAGCTCATATATTAAAGATGTATTAAATATACTATCTGCTTCTTCTTGATATGGAAAAATATTTATTCTTTCCCCTCTTATTACCTTTGTCCAAGTATCTAGTGTGTGGATTGCACTATAACTTCTAAATTGAAAATCTCTTACTATTCTTCTAATAAGCCTTGTATCTGTAGTTGAAATTCTATTTAATCTATCTAAATTTAATACAGTTAAATCACTTATATATATTTTATATTTATTATTTTTTGAAATTTGAGATGTTAGCTCATCATTTAAGCAATGTATACCTTCAATTACAAGTATTTCGTCTGGTTTTAGTTGCATTTTTTTGCCTTTATATCGTTTTGTTCCAACTAAAAAGTCAAATTCCGGACAATTAATTGTTTTTCCATTTAACAAATCTGTTAAATCTCTATTGAATAATTCTAAATCAATCGCATTTATATTTTCAAAGTCATATTCCCCGTTTTCATCTCTTGGTGTATCTGGTCTTTCAACAAAATAATTATCAACAGAAATTGTAACTGGCTTTAGCCCATTTATTCTAAGTTGTAACCCTAATTTTTGTGCAAAAGTTGTTTTTCCGGAAGATGAAGGGCCTGCAATAAGTACCATTTTTATATTTTTATTTTGAGCAATTTTATCTGCAATTCCTGCAATTTTCTTTTCGTGCAAAGCTTCTTCAAGCATTATTAATTTTTTAATATTGCCTTTTTCTATAATATTGTTTAATTTATATACTGTATCAACATCCAAAATTCTATGTATATCATTATATTCACTAAGTGCCCAATGAAGCTTTTTTGTTTCTTTATATTCTTCTAAAATAAATGGATTTTCATTATTAGGGTATCTTAATAAAAACCCTTTATCATACCTTACAAGTTCAAAAACTTTTGTGATTCCTGTATTTATTGCTATATCTCCATAAATATAATTATAATAATCTTCACAATAATACATATTTATTATTTCATTTTCTTCTAAGTTTAATTGTAGCCTTCCTTTAGATGAGTCCTCTTTTTTATATAATTCTTCCGCTTCTTTTCTTGTAAGTGCTTTATTTATAATTGGCAAATTCTTTTGTATAATATTTTGCATCTCTTTTTGAACATTTTTTATTATTTCATCTGTTACTTCTAAATTATCTAATGTGCAAAACATTGCATCTGAAAGTTGGTAATTAACTCTTAGCTTTGCTTCTGGATAAATTTTATCAAAAGCTTTTGCCATAATAAATATTAAAGTTCTAGCATATATTTTCATTCCACCTTTTGAACTTATATCTACTAAATCTAAGGTTCCATCTTCTACTATTTTATAATCTAATCTTTTATATTCATTATTAAATGTAATTGCTATAATTGGGTTTTTGCTTTTTTCTATTTCATTTTTCAAAAAATCGCAAACTGCAACAGCTTCCGTCGCTTCTAAAATTTGTGAATTATATTTTATCTTCATTTTTAATATCATTCCTTTTCAAAATTCTTCTGTTGAATTATATCACTTTAATTACACTACGGTCAAGAAAAATTTAATTGTTACTATTTTATAATGCAGAACATTGATATATTAATAATTTGAAAAGTTTCGAATGTGATTGGAGTAATTTTAGAAATTCTAA
>CAMVKF010000021.1 GCA_947168035.1 uncultured Clostridia bacterium
CCAATAACTCATCTAATTCATTTATAGATGGAATTTTGCCATAATCTTTAGGAATCCATTGGTAATATAATTCTTCATAACATTTACAATTTTGAAATTTCCATTACCATATTTTTGTTCTAAATAATTTAAAACTTTATCTTCAACTTTGTTTGTTGTCCCTTGTTTTGTAAATATCGGAACTAAAAAAATAATCAGCAAATTAAATACTAATATTATCATACTCACTCTTAAAAATGATGTTTTGTTTGATTTTTTCTCATTTTCGTCATTTTTCTCGTTTTTATCACTCATTTCATCTATTTTCTGTATACTTTTATTTTTAATTGCTAATCCTATTATTAATAATATAGAATTTGTAAATAAAATAAATCCACAAACAGCAATACATGACAAAGCCGAACTCAAACCAGTTGCATCATTTGCAAACATTATATACTCAAAAATATCACTCATAAAAACTATAATATTAATTTCTAAAAATTCAAGCCAATCTTCAGTCATATGATTTTTTTTTAAACGCTCAAGCATAACTATTTGTATAATTGCTTCAATTATATATGCAAATAAAAATAATCCTAAATTTGAATTTTCCATTTTCTTACTATCTTTTCTAAAACATTTTATATAATTAAATTTTAGCATATATATTCTTCTTTTACAATATCATTTTAAATTTGTCACTGCCTATGTTTTTATTTATCAAATATAAAAACAACATTTTATTTTGGTATAAGATATATGTTGCATACATTATTAAAAAGTGATAAAATACTTACAAATTAAAAACAACTATTATACTAGGAGGCGGAAAATGAAAATAGCCATAATTATTGCAATTGTTGTAATTTTATTAATATTTATGCAATACAATAAATTAATTAAATTAAAATTAAAAGTTAAGCAATCTAAAAGTGGAATTGATGTGTATTTACAGCAAAGATTTGATTTAATTCCAAATTTAGTGCAGATTGTAAAGAGTTATATGAATTATGAAAAAGATTTGTTTGAGAACATAGCAAAATTAAGAGAAAAATACTTTCAAACAAAAGGAATTACTGTTAGTGAAGATTTAAACAATAAAATTAACACAATCATTATTACAGCTGAAAATTACCCTGAGCTAAAAGCAAATGAGCAATTTTTAGAACTTCAGAAAAAACTAACCAAAATAGAAAATCAACTACAAGCTGCTAGAAGAATATATAATTTAAATGTTACTAAGTATAACACAAAAATACATATTATACCTTTTAATATAATTGCTAAAATTTGCGGGTTTCAAGAAGCACAATTGTTTCAAATTAATGATGAGGCTAAAAATAATCCTCCAATAGATCTTTAAAAGACTGTCTTATTATAATAAGACAGTCTTTTTAAATTTCTGTACCTTCAAATGAATTATTAATTTTTATACAAAGTCTAGTAACAAAATTTAAAATTGTATAATATGTCCATAATAAATCACTATCAGTTATTTTTTTTAGAACTTTAGGATTAAATACATCTCCAGTTAAAAATTTTATAAAAAGTTTATTATCTTTTATAATAATTTCAAATTTACATCTATATTGAGTGTAAAATGAAACTAGCTCTTCCATTACATCATGTGTTAATATTTGCATAGTTATCATATCAGAATCTGAAAAAACATCAAAATATTTTTCAAACTCTTCATCATCCATTTGGATTTTTTCTGTATTATATGTATAAAAGTAATTATTTGGTTTTAGTATAATTGTGCTAGGTGAAGAGAAGTTAAGCTCATTTTGTGAGAATAAAAAAGTATCTAAAGCATGTAATTCTCTATCTGATTTTTCACTATAAAAATTTAGAAGAGAAATTTTACATATTTGCAAATGGATACCATTCATATCTCCATAAATATAATCTGAAGTTTCAAAGCCATTATATTCGTCATTTTTTGGAAATATTGAACTATATGTTTCAAACATATTACTATTACCATCATATTGATATTGTAATTTAGGGCATATATAATAAACAATTTTTTTTATTATTGCCTTTTTAAACTCGTTTTTAAATTCATCTAAATTCTTTTTGTAAAAGCCAATTACTGAAATAATTAATGCTAAAATTATAAAAATTGTTGTTGATAATGCCTGTATATTAATTATAGGTATCAAAAAAATCAATATACAACTTAGTGTAATTAATACTAGATATATTATAGCCTTTTTTCGATATACATCTAGTGATTTACATTCAGGCTCTAAATTCTCACACAATTGTACAAAATCTTTACTTTTTTTACCTTTGTTTATTCTAATTTTTTTCTTAAATGAAAGCTTTACTGTAGGGTTTGATAATAGTGTAACACCTAATATTATTGTTATAGACATTAAAAATATTGGTATAATTATAGTTATAATATTAGGTAGATTTTTATTTTCTCCAATTTTTACAGTTATCATTATACTAAAAAACATCATTAATATTACTATTGATATTCTAAAAATTACTCTTAAGATTTTATTCATTTTTCTTTTATTCTCCTTTTTTTACTTGTATCTTCAACTTTTATTTATAACTGCAACAAGTATATCATAGATTTTTCTTTCTAAAGAGTTGCTTTCGCAACTCTTTTTTTGCTACAATATCTGCAGAGGTAAAAATGGAAAATATTGAAACTATTAAGGAGCGTGATTTTTTAGAATTTTATAATAGTAGAACATATACTGCAAATTGCTTTAACATTACTTAAATAAATATTTTTGTGGATTTACTGTTTCTCCATTTATTCTTATCTCAAAATGTAAATGTGGACCTGTTGAGTTTCCTGTTGAACCAACAGCTGAAATTACATCTCCTTCTTTTACTTCCATACCTTCTTTTACATATATTTTGCTACAATGCCCATACCATGTTTCTACACCATTACCATGGTCTATTTTTACTAGATTACCATATGAACCATTGTATTGAGCAAAAGTTACTTTTCCTGATGCTACAGCTTTTATATCTGTTCCTGTTTGAGAAGCAATATCTAACCCTGTATGAGTTGAACGTCTTAATCTACTTGATTCTCCATATCTGGAAGTTATTCTACCATTAACAGGTAATACAGAAATTTTTACATCATTTATAATAGCTAAAGCTTCGCTTTTTTCAATTTCATCTTTTATACTTCTAACTGCATTTTCTACATCAGTTGATGCAACTTCTAAATTATTATTATCATAATTAAATGTATATTTGGCATTTATTTGAAGATCTAATTCTAAATTATCTCCATTATATTCTTCTTTTATTTCATTTACTATATTCTCTGCTTCTTCCATAGAAACAACTATAGCTTTAGTTTCGTTATTTAATGATACCTCATAAAATTTGTAAGTAATTGTAGTATATTCTTTCGAAATTTTTTCTATTAATTCTTGTTCATTTAAGTTTTCTGTTTTTTTAATTAATAACATTTTATATTCAGGTTGCTCATTTAGAGAAACATTTTCCACACCTTTTTCATACATTGTTGATAACTTTTCTTCTAATAAATATTTAAATGATTTTATATCTTTTATTGTTCCTAGTTTTTCTCCTGCAATTGTTATTTCATATACTGGTTTATATTTTAAAAATAAACTCGCTAAAATTAATACAAAACCAACTAACATTATAATTAAAACTCTTGCAAATTCTTTTGTAAAATAGCTTCGTTTAGGTTTTAAAATAATATTCACTCTCCTTTAAGTTTATTTTTAGCGAAACTGCCAAATATTATACCACAAATTTCAATATTTTGCAAGTATAATTTACATAATTTATCCAAAAACGCTTGAAAACGCTTGAATTCCCCAATAAATTATGATACAATTATGAACATAATGATTATTTATGTAAAGTTTTTAGGAGGGGAAAAATGAAAAAACATTTAAAACAAGTATTAATTGTACTTATGCTTTGTTCAATTTTACTTACACATCTACCAAGCACTGTTTTAGCAGCAAATTTAATAAATCTGCTAAAAGAAATTCAAACTACACAAAGTGATAATCAAAAACAATATACTACAGAAAATATAACTTCAGAATATACTCGGAATAAATACTGAAGAAACTAAAAAATATAACACTACTGAAAAAAATGTAACTACAGAAGATGCAAAAACTGAAACAACAACTGAAGAATCCGTAAATACAGCAGATAAAAATGGTGAAGTTATTATAATGTATAAAAAAAATAGGATTCAACCTAAATATTCAAAAAGTACATCTTCATTTTCAGATAATTTAACTATAGAAAACACTTTAACATTTGAAAATGTCGAAAATTCAAAATCTACTATTAGTGCAAAATCTTTAATTTCATCTAACAACACAGATTATGTTGTTTCACTTGTAAAGTCTGATAAATACTCAACACAAGAATTAATAGACAATCTTTCAAAAGATAAGTCTATTATGTATGTAGAAGAAAACTACCCAATAAAAGCAGCAAGTATTACAAATGATACTTATGAAAAATATCAATGGGCAATTGAAAATATTGGACAAAATAATGGTACAAAAGGAGCTGATATTAATCCTGAAAAAGTTACAAATCAATCTTCTAAAGAAAAGGTTATAGCAATAATTGATTCTGGTATTGATTATAATCACCCCGAATTAAAAAACAGTATATGGAACAACCCATATTCTAAATCTGGTTTATTATTAGGTGAGCATGGTTACGATTTTTACAATTCTGATTTAGACCCAATGGATGATTATGGCCATGGAACACATGTTGCTGGCATAATAGCAGCTGAAGCAAATAATAATTCTGGAATCACAGGTGCTATGCTAAATAGGACAGATATTAAAATAATGGCTTTAAAAATTTTTGAAGCAAATGATAAATCAGATGCATTTAGTGCAATCTCTGCATATCATTACATTTATAAAGCTCAGCAATTAGGAATAAATGTTGTAGCTGTAAATATTTCATGGGGTAACGAAAACTCTAATACTGACATATTAAAAACTGCAATTGACTTAGTCGGGAAAGGACCAAATTCTGACGGAAAAGGTGCTTTATCTATTTGTGCATCGGGAAATGAATCCAGTAATAATGATGCATATTCTGACTTTCCATCTTGTATAGATAGTGATTATATTATTTCAGTTGCTGCTTCAAATGAAAAAGATGAATTAGCAACATTCTCAAATTATGGAACTAATACTGTTGATATAGCAGCCCCTGGAACAGCTATATTATCTACTGTTTCATATAATTGTTTTAACCCATCTATATACGAGAATAAATCGGAATTATGTAGTACATATGAAAGTTTTGATTCAAGTATTAACAACTTTAAATATAAAATTTCTGCTGGTACTGTTACAACAACAAAAGACCAATATTTTGGAAATAGTGGCAAATCACTACAATGGGAAATTGACGCTAAATCTGGAAATTATTATTATTTATCAATTCCATATTTAGCAAATAATAAAAAACAACATATAAGCGAAATGTTAAAAATACAATCTACATCTGGAACAGCCGATAACGAGGATTACATATTATATTATGATACCAATAGCTATGATAATATTAGTATTAATTATAAAAATTATATAGACTGTTGTTATTCTATAGATAAAAAAGATATTATAAATAAAGGCCCTTCTAATTACAATCACTGGAAACATATAAAAATAACAAATCGAACAGAAGGTTCTTTAGTTTTAGTATATTATCCTTCTAAAGATGGTAAATTTATTGTTAATATTGATGATTTTGCTGTTAGTAAAAGTGAAATATCTGAAGAACAATTTGGTAAATATGATTTTTACAATGGGACATCTATGGCAACACCATATGTTACAGCAGCTGTTGGTATTTCATCTGATTATTATGAGAATGAAACTGCACTTGCTAGAAAAAATAGAGTTCTTGGAAGTGTGCGAAAAGTAGACTCACTTTCTAAGACTGTAAAAACTAGTGGTGTACTAGATTTATCTAAATTAGTAAAACCAACATTAGCTATAAACTCTATTAATATTGACAAAAATGGTACATTAACTATTGGAGTTATTAATCTAAGTAAAAATACTAAACTACTTATAAATGATAAAGAGGTACCTTATACTACAGTAGATTCAAAAACTATAAAAATTACTAATAAAAACTTAATAAATAAAACTACAAAAATTACACTTAAGGAAAACGAAGAAAATGTTGTTTCAAGAAATTTATATTTAATTGCGGGTAAACAGTATAATTATGAAACTGATATTTCTGATAATATATCCATAAATAAAACTTTTACAGATGGCTCTAATATTTATTGCTATTCAAGGATTAATAAAGCAGTATATAAACTAAATATTGCAGAAAATAACTACATATATTCAGAAAAAATTGTTGAGTTGTCTGAAACAAGTTATAAGCAATTACTAGGAGAACAATACACATTAGCTGCTGGCAGTATAACAGCTGAATTTGCTGACTTTACAATTATAAATAACATTATATATGCTCTATTTAAATTTGACTATGGGTATACATCAGATATGGTTCTAGCATATTATGATATGTTATGTAAAGACAATACATGGAAAAAATTTACTGCCCTACCTGCTGGATATAATTTATCTATGCCAACATTTGCTTCTTACAATAGTAAAGTTTATCTAATTGGTGGTTATAATGAAACAACTAATACTATTTCTAAAAAAATGTATGAATTAGATTTAACTACAAAAAAATGGATAACAAAACCTGATATACCTGAAGAAAGATTTGGTGCAAAATCAATTCAAGTTGGAAATAAATTACTTTTAGCGTTTGGTGGAAAAGAAGATGGAAAAATTCCTAATATTTTAATATATGATGGTAATAGTTGGAAAAAGTCATCTGATTTATTAAATATTCTACCCGATTCAGAATTATCTTATAATAATAAAAAATATTTTTCACCTGAAATAGGCCTTGTGTCTGGAGGAATAGTTATTTCAGGAATAACAGCAGAAAAATATGGAAATACATTTTTCTATAATATAGATAAAGATTCTTTTGAAAATTCTGGCTACGTACTAAATGATTTCGCAAACATTTCTGGAATATCTCTTAAAAATAAATATTATGTATTTCTAGATAAAAAATACACCTTATCTAGTGCAATTTCTGTATATACTATACCTATAAAATCAGGTTTAACTACACTAACAATAAAATACCCCGAATCACATGTTGAACCTGACATTACTAATGGTAACATATATTCAGTTACTGCATTTGACAATAATATTGCCCAAGAAGTTTATTATTACATGCCAGGTCAACCTTTCTCTATTAATTTAGGAGTTTCAAAAGGATATTATATTAAGAATTTCAAAGTTGATGGAAAAGAAATTAACTCTTATAAATATAATGGTATTATTACAGCAAATAAAACAGTTGAAGTCAAAGCAGACAAAAATACAAATTTAATAAAATTAAATAAAACTACTGCAAATTTATCATCATTTAATACTTTAAAATTAACTGCAACCATAAATAATAAATCTGCAAGTAAAGTAACATGGAAATCAAGTAATACTAAATATGCAACAGTTTCTTCAACAGGTAAAATTACACCTACCTGGGAAGGCAATGGAAAAACTGTTACAATTACTGCAAGTACAAAAATTAAAGGTAAAACAGTATCTGCAACATCTAAAATAACGATTAAAAAGCCAACATTAACTGGTTTAAAAGTATCTAAAAAATCTAATTCTAGTGTTACTTTAGAATGGAATAAAGTAACTGGATGTGATGGGTATAAAATATATAAATATAATACATCAACAAAAAAATATGTATTATATAAAACTTTGAAAACAAATTCTATTACTATTTCAAAATTAAGTTCTGGTACAGATTATAAATTTAAAGTATTTGCATATAAAACTATAAACAAAAAAATTCACACAATAGATGGTGTAGCAATAACAGCTGTAACATTACCTACAACTCCAACATTAAGTAAATTATCTTCAAGTAAAAAAATACTTACTGTAAAGTGGGCAAAAGTTACTGGTGCAACAGGTTATGAAATATATGTATCACAAAGTAAAACAGGTAAATATGTAAAAAAAGCAACTATAAACAAACAAAGTACAACCTCTCAAAATATAAATGGTTTAACAAAAGGAAAAACATATTATGTTAAAGTAAGAGCTTACAAAACAGTTGGCAAAAATACTGTTTATAGTAATTATAGTACAATAAAATCTATAAAAATCAAATAAAATTTGGTCCTGGTGTAACACCAGGGCCGGTTCTTTTGTGACATCGGTGCCGGTTCTTTTTGTCACTCATTTTAATTCGAAATCTATTCCTTGTGATTTTTTAGCCCCACTTGCTTCAACTAATTGGACATTGGATTTTAGGCAGATGATAGGGCGGAAGGCAATTTGAACAAAGTTATATGCATAATTATTAACATCTCCATTATAGCAAGCTTCCACAATTTTGTTTTTATCTCGTGCGATTGGAGAAGCAATCCAAAATGCAAATGCATTTAACTCACTATTCTCGCTTATATATAACTTATCATATGTTTCAGTCAAATTTCTATTTAGCATAGGCCATATATTATACACCCAATCACTTCCTGTTCTAACAGAATTTGAATTTCTACTTATTTTATATCCATCCCAACTTGAAATTATATTTTCTGTTCCTGTATCTAGATTTATAACCTTTTCTCCACTCTTATAGGCTTTTGCACCATAATTTGTGTTATGTGTTTGGTTATATGATGCAAATAGCATTTCTATTGTAGGACCACCTATTGTATAATATGCATATTCACTATTATCTTTATATTTTGTATCCCAAAAATCTGTATCTAACATTGCTGCTACAGCTTTCATACTATTATAATTAGTTCCTGTTAATCCCTCTTCTAAATTTGTTGATGGATTTTTCCAGTAGAAGAAGTCTTTATTTAATGCTTTTACTATATTTGCTTTCGAAAAAGTATTTATCTTTGTTGTTCCTCCAGCATAGTATGTTAATAAACCTGAATTATTAAAGTTTGCTTTATATAAATTATTTGCATCAGACTTTGCAAATGAAACTGTTTCCGAACTTGGCAAACTATCATATGTTACATAACTATCTACTATTAGGTATATATGGCTTTCATCTGCATAAAATATTTTCCATTGTGCTTTTTTAGGTGTATTGGCTGTAGCTGTTGATGTTTGAATCGTTGCTTTTGGTTCATAATCTACTACTTTTCCATAAAGCTCTTGATAATATCTTAGTTTTTCAGCCTGTGCATTTGTTAGAGTTGTTTCATCTTCTTCATCTTCCGCTTTTTTTATTTTTGCATCAATTTCAGCCACTTCCACTTTCATTTTTGCAATATTTATTGCATTTTTTGAAATTTCATATGTTGTACCATCTTCTGAAATTGTAAAGTCGTGTCCATCTAATGTTGCAAGAAATGGCAAGGTGGAACCTTTTACAGTTGCACCTATTGATGTTAAAGCTGTTTTTAATTTATTTGCATTTGGTGTTCCATATATATCCATACTGCCTAATACTTCCAATTTAATTTGTTCTCCTGCTGTAGCTTTTTCAGTATTATCCTTTGCATCTTTTGCTCTTCTTACTATTCCGTTCTCGCCAGTTAACATTTGGATTGATACTGTGGCTAGAATTAATAACACGATTACAGTTACAACAAGTGCAATTAGGGTTATACCTCTATTGTTATTTTTCTTTGTGTTTTCAATTATTCTTTGTGTTTTCATTTTAAAAATCTTCCTTTCATATGTGTTTCTTTGCGGGCGATTAAAATCGCCCCTACAATGTTTTATTTTTATTTTTGTTAGGTTTTTGCTGGCAAATAAATGTGCCACAAAAGGTGTTTCAATTTATTCTATTTTTTATACATAATTTATTATGTATGTCTTAATTATAAAAAATTATAATTTTATTGTCAATATGTTTTCATAATGTAATATAATTGTCTTTTTTAAGTAATCATTTTGTAAAATATACACAATATATTATGTATATCGACTAGTGTACATTTTTTATGTGATAGAATTTTATTTAGTTCTAGTATAGTTGGAGGATTTTTTAAAGTGAAGTTCAAACGAATAAAAGATTTAAGAGAAGATCATGATTTATACCAAAAAGATGTAGCAAATTTGTTAGGAATTTCGCAACAATATTACTCAGAATATGAAAGTGGCAAAAGAACTATTCCTATTTTTCATTTAATAACTTTATCTAAATATTATAAAACTTCTATAGATTACATTGTAGGGTTAACTGATAATGCAGATTTAAAATAATTTACTATAAGAAAATTAAAAATTTTCTTTATGGAGCACTTATGTAGCTCCGCTACAAAAAAAATATAGGTTTCTTATTACACAAAAAACTGATAGCTCATTTTGCTATCAGTTTTATATATTAATTTTATGAAATTCTGTTAATTATATAGCTTCTTCTAGGTTTTCGTCTTCTTCGTTTTTATTTTCGTCTGATTTTACAACTTCTAGACTTCCTATTGAAACTTCATATGCAACTTTTTTCTCAACAGTTCCATCTTCATATTTCTTTTCATAATTTCTTGATTGAATTCTACCTACAACTTTAACTTCTGTTCCAACATCAAGGTTTTGGCAAAATCTTGCATTTCTTCCCCAAGCAATTGATGGAATATAGTCTGATTTATTGTATGCTCTATTTACTGCTAAAAGTAAATCTGCAATTTCTCTTCCAAATGGTGTTTGTCTGTAAATTGGTTTTTTACAAATATAACCTACCAAAACAACTTCGTTTGTAACTATATCTTTATTTACAATGTCATTTTGATTTGTTCCTTCTTCTACCTCTTCATTTTCATGTTCACTTTCTTCTACTTTTTGAACATCTTTTGCAAATACTGTAAGTATTAGCTTGTTCTTTTCGTTTTCATAACTATTGTATGATCTAAATTGCCCTTTAATTATTAATTTTGTACCAATTACCATCATTTCTTCATTTATTAATCTTTCTGATGCAGTAATTGGAATTATGTCTTCACTACCGCTTAAACGTGGTATTAAAAGATCAAAAGTATAAAAACTTTCTCCATAAATTTCGTGGCTAAATCTTTTTTCAGATGTTACCCTTCCAACTAATGTTAAATAGTTGTTTTCTAAATAATTTGTATCCAATTTTTATTCCTCCCTATTTCTTTTTTTGGATTTATCTAAAGTAGCCTATTAATCTTACTGTAAAAACCTCACTTTCCATATTATACAACATTTTTTACATTTTGTCTACATAAAATGTTAATTTTTTCTAAATTTTTTGTATTTTTTCCCCATATAGCAGTAATATTGTAAAAATAACCATTGTATTATACAGTTTATTTATATTATTTTTCTTTATATTTATAATATTCTCTTGCTCTTCTATTAAATTGTTTTGTGGCCCATTTATTTTGTGTTGAATGCAAAGCATTGTAGTTTCTTCTTTAATACTTGAAATAGTAATTGTAGATTTAGTATTTAAACCATATGTAATTAAATTTTTTGGTTCTTCTAAATTACATTTATCTAAATTTACTATTATATAATTTGTTTTATATATTATATCTTTTAAATAATACGAATCTTTTAAAAAATCTTCAATATTTTCACAAATAGCTAAAACATCAAATTTAATATTTTTAATATTTTGTATACTCTTTTTGTTTATATTTATTATTTCAAATTTGCTTTTTTTAGCATTTTTTATTATCTCATTTTTTATAAAATTGCTTTCATTCTCCTTAGCCACAATTCCAATAATTGGCATAAAAAACTCACATTCCTTTTTCAAATTCATGCATAAGTTTGGAAAAGAATTAAATTTTGGCAAGGCAAAATTTTACGCAAAAAGCGGAGCGTACATAAGGTACGTGAGCATTTTTAAGTAAAATTTTAACAAAGCCAAAATTGTAATTATTTTTCAAACTAATCTCTATATTTATATTTATCCACTTTTATTGTATTTTATACATTAATTTGAATTATTTTCCATTGTTATATTTTCGTTTGAAACTAATGCTCCAACATAAGATGAATTATTTTCTTCATTATGTATGCTTTGTTCAACATTTGCGCTAGTTTCAGTTGTAAAGTCTGAATTTAATACTGAAGACATAAAAAATAAAATTACAATTGTTAAAATTGAAACTATATAGGCATATACTTTTTCTTTATTTATAACAAAAAACATATTTTTCAAAATAAAAACCTCCAATAATAATCTTTTTTATATAATTATATGATTATTATTGGAGTAAAATGATATTATTTTATTTGTTTCATAACTTCTTCGGCAAAGTTTTCTTCTTTTTTCTCTATTCCTTCACCTTTTTCAAATCTAGCAAATTCAATAATTTGAGCATTATTTTTTGCTAATACATCTTTTATTTTTTCTTCTGGATTTTTTATAAATTCTTGTTCAACTAAGCAAATTTCTTGATAAAACTTTCCAATTCTTCCTTGTACTATTTTTTCTGCAATTGCTTCTGGTTTTCCTTCATTCATAGCTTGTGCTTTTAAAATTTCCATTTCTTTATCTAATCTTGATGCAGGAACATCTTTGCTTTCTATAAATTCTGGTTTTGCAGCTGCTATTTGCATACAAACATCTTTTGCACATTCTTGATTTCCACCTTTTTGGTTTACAAGTACTGCAATTTTTCCGTTTCCATGTATATATTTTTCAATTAATCCATCTGTAGTTTCAAATCTTACAAATCTACGAATGCTTAATTTTTCACCAATTTTAGCAATTTTTTCGATTAAAACATCAGAAACTTTTTTTCCTGCTTCATCAATTGATTCTTCTTCTAATAAGCTTTCAACATCTGCTGGATTTTTCTCAGCTACTTGTTTTGCAACAGATTCAACAAATGATCTGAATTCTTCATTTTGTGCAACAAAGTCTGTTTCTGAGTTTACTTCTACTATTGCACCTACTTTTTTGTCTTCTGAAATAAAACCAAGTACTAAACCTTCTGCTGCAATTCTATCAGATTTTTTTGCTGCTTTTGCTATACCTTTTTCACGTAATAGAACTATTGCTTTTTCCATATCTCCATCTGCTTCTTTAAGCATTTTTTTGCAGTCCATCATTCCAGCGCCTGTTCTTTCTCTTAATTCTTTTACCATCGCTGCTGTAATCATAATAAATACCTCCTTTAAAATTTTGGGTCGCACTTTTGTCCGACCCTATGGTTTTCAAAATTATTCAGCGTCTGCTACAACTTCTTCCATTGATTCTGGTTCTTTTGCTTCTTCTTCAGATGTTGCTTCTGTTTCTGTTTCTGCTACTGCTTCTTCTGCATCTTCTGAAAGAACTTGTTCAAAGCTTTCACCTTGTTTTCCTTCTATAACTGCATTTGCCATAACATCTGCAATTAATTTTACAGCTCTTATAGCATCATCATTTGCAGGAATTGGGTAATCTAATACTTCTGGGTTACAGTTTGTATCTACTATTCCTACTGTTGGAATATTTAGTTTTTTAGCTTCATTTATTGCATTATATTCTTTTTTAGGATCAACTAAGAATATAACTCCAGGAATTTCTTCCATATTTTTAATTCCACCTAAGTTTGTTTGAAGTTTTTCAATTTCTTTCTTTAATAAAATAACTTCTTTTTTAGGTAAAACTTCAAATGTTCCATCTTCTTGCATTTTTTCAAGTTCTTTAAGTCTTGCTATTCTTGTTTTAATTGTGTTAAAGTTTGTTAACATTCCTCCTAACCATCTTTGGTCAACATAGAACATTGAACATTTTTCTGCTGCTTCTTTAATGCACTCTTGTGCTTGTTTTTTTGTTCCAACAAATAAAATTGTTTTCCCTTCTTCTGCTTGAGTTTTTATAAACTCATAAGCTTCATCTAATTTTTTAGATGTTTTTTGTAAATCGATAATGTGAATTCCATTTCTGGCTTGGTAAATATATTCAGCCATTTTAGGATCCCATCTTCTTGTTTGATGTCCGAAATGAACACCTGCTTCTAGTAATTGTTTCATTGCAACTACTGCCATTTTAAATTCCTCCCTTTTTGTTATTCTTCCATAAACCTCATAGCTTTTAAAGACCAAAATTAATGGCACTCCTTTACAAAGCTCTGTTTATGTGATTTTTTACGCTAAGTATTTTACCACACTTTTTACATAAATGCAAGAGGTAATCCCCAAAAAAATCACTTTATAAAATTTCTTTTTCTTTATAACATGCATATATATAGCTTGGATTTTCATAATACATACTGCTATTATAATTATCAATTTTTTCTATTATCCACGATGATAGAACGTCAATAGTCGTGTCTATATACTTGTTTTCATCATTATCACATAGCATAATAATTAATCTTTTGTATACCTTTCCTATATCCCAATGTGTTGGTACATTATACTTACAACTTGATATAATATCATAATCTCCAATTTCAATTTCTGCTTCTTCTACTAATTCTTGAGTAATTTTGTCAATATTCTCTGAATGAAGTACTTCTGCTAAATCATATATTTTTTGTATAATTTCTTTTCCTAATTTTTTTACAACATATTTTTTAGTATTTTTTGTTTTTCTTGCTATATATTCAATTAAACTACATACAAAAAATAAATCATTCTCATTTTGTGGTTCTCCCATTTTAAATTCCATTCCTTTCTAAAGGCTCACATAGTTTGTAAAAGCTTTCAAACTAAATTATTCCTTCCTCACCTACAAATTTTATACATTGTAAAGCTTCTTCTGTACAAAATGCAATTTGATGTGTTGGATGCCTAAATTTTGCTAATTCCCAAAATGCTTGTCTTGAAATAGTTCCTGATAGCAAATCAGTTATATAATTGTAAACTTGGTCATCTGCCATAGCTCCAATTACTATATCATAATCGTGTTTTTCGCCATTGCGGCAACTTATAATAAAATCCAACCATTCTTCTGTCATAACAATAAATTCTTTTATTTTCAAATTTTTATTTTCTTTGTATTCATATTCATTAATTACAGGTGTTTTATACTTTTTAGCCCATTTTTCAGCTTGCTCTTTTAAAATAGTACAATAAAAACCGGTTCCAAAATCTTTGGTAAAATTTCCTTCCCTTATTTCAGGATTTTCTACTTTACAATAACTGCCATGATAAATTATTTGCATAGTTGGTCTCCTCTTCTACTAATTTTTTCCATAAATATTTTACTATACACAAAAACAAAAAGCAAGAAAATTTAAAAATTCTCTTACTTTTCCCCAAAAATAGAGTTACTTATTTTTTTACTATGCTATGAATAGAGGTATTTCAAAATAAAATTCAACTCCTCCAGCTACATTTTTTACTCCATATGTACAACCTAAATTGTTCATTATTGCCTTTACTATTGATAAACCTATGCCATTTCCGCCATTTTCGCGGTTTCTAGACTCATCTAATTTATAAAATCTGTTCCAAATTCTTCTAATTTCATCTTCTGTAAATTGATTATATGAATTAAAAATTTTAATTCTTACTTTGTTTTGTTCTTTTAAAATTTTATTTTCAATTTTTACTGTTTTTTCTCCATTAATTGGAATTGCATATTTTATAGCATTAGTTATAAAGTTTGTTAATACTTGTTCTATATAAAAATCATCAGCAATAACATTAATTTCACCTTTTGGAGTATCTTTAATTATCACATTTTCTTTTTCTATCATAACTTGTGATTTTCTTAAAATTTCATTTTCAAGTTCTACTATATTAAATTCCTTATTATTATAAGTAATTTTTCCATATTCTAACTTCATTAGCTCTAAAAGTTGTTTTACAAGTTTGTCCATTTTAGTTGCTTCATCTAAAATTACTTCTGCATAAAATTTTCTAGATTCTTCATCTGTATTTACATTTTCTATTAAACCTTCACTATATCCTTGAATTAGCGCTATTGGTGTTTTAAGTTCGTGAGACACATCTGAAATAAAGCTTTTTCTCATTTCATCTATTTTAGATTTTTCCTCTATGTCTTTTTCTAATTCTGTATTTGTATTTTTTAGCTGGTTAATTGTTCCTTCAAGCTTATTGGATAATGTATTTATGCTGTTTCCAAGCATATCTATTTCGTCATTTGCCTTTGAAATAGTATATTTTTGGCTAAAATCTAAATTTGACATTTTTTTTGCAATTTGGTTAAGCTCTACAATTGGTGTACTAAACCTTTTTGATACAAATGAAAGAACTATTCCTCCAATTAAAATTACAAATATTGCAATAATAGATAAAAATTCGTTTGATATTTTTACACTTTCTTCTATTGAGGTAACTGGCATCTTTATATATAATCCATAATCATTGTCTAAAATTCCCCAAAAAACTATATATGTAATATTTGTTTTTCTATCTTTAAATTTTGTAATTTTATAATTTTCTTCGTTTTTTAATATTTCTCCCTTTCCTTCAATCACAAAAGCTATAAGCATATCATTTATGCTTGAATAAAAGTCTTTATTTGAACTATATATGCTTATATTTTGGTTATCTTTTATTAAAATATCGAAATTATTTTTTATTGCAATTTTGTCAATTTCTTCTACTAAACTTTCTTTTTTTAAATTTGTATTATAATAGTTATTTATAGTGTAATAAACATTCTCTAATTGTTTTTGTTTGTTATATTCATAAAATTGCCTTAATACAAAATTGTTTAAAAGAATTAATGAAACAATAATTGCTATAACTATTAAACATAATGAGATAAATAGCTTTGTTCTTATAGATTTGAAAAATACTGTTTTACTTTTCATTTTTAAAATCATTCCTTTTCTTGCTTTTAAAACATTGAAATATTAATAATTTGAAAAGTTTCGAATGTGATTGGAGTAATTTT
>CAMVKF010000022.1 GCA_947168035.1 uncultured Clostridia bacterium
ATAATCATTTTTTAGTTTTTTATAGAAAAAAGTATAGAAATTTGTGGATTTTTCCCACTTTTTCTATACTTTTATTTTACTATAAACACAGCAAGTTCCAAAGAATACAAAATAGCCTAACATTTGAATGTTATTTCCAAATTTTAGGCTATTTTTTTAACTATCTGTCAATTTTTATTTCTATATTCATTAGTACTGTATGCCTACTCTAAAAATATTAGGTATTAAGAATAGGACATCTCCATCTACTGTTTTTTATAATTTATTTTGTATTATTTATTTAAATTACTCCTAAAATCATATTGACATGCCTTGCTATTTTTGCAAGCGTTTTTAGGTGCATATTTAAATTATTTTTTATTATAAAATGTTTTTGAAAACAAAAATAAATATTAAAAATAATTATACTTTAAATCAAAGAAAGGAATGTTTTAGATAATGAATACACTAAAAATACCAAAAAATCATAGTGGAATTAGTAAAACTCTTAGATTACCTGAAAATATAGTTGATGATTTACAAAATCTTGCTGATTTTAAAAATATATCTTTTAATAAAGTTGTTATTTCTTTATTAGAGTTTGGGTTAGATAATTTAGATGAAGAAGATAAAAGGGATTTAGAAAAATTACATAAATAGAAATTGACCTCTTTCTATATTCTATTTTATTTTTATATTGAAACATTTAATTATTGAATAATGTTCGGAAATCTAAATTAGAAAATGAATACAAGACATACTAAAATTTCAAATCAAGAAATTTATAATTAATTTAAAAACTGTAATCTATTAAAAAAATGCAAAGTATTTATTAAAATACCTTGCATTTTTTAGTATTATTCAGCTAAATCAGTTGCAAATTCAGACATTTTACAAAAATTTAAAGATGACTTTAAACATATATAAGCTCATATTCTTTAGTTCCAAATCCAAGTTGATTTGCCATAATGTTTATAAATGCCATATTACCTTTAAAGTAATTTACAACTGCAGATGCTGCATCTGCCATCGATTCTAAAAATTTATCTTGCTCTGGAAGATTATTCCATAATGTATATTGGTCTTTATTTGTTCCTGCAGAATGTATCCACGCTTTACCCTCACTTGATGCACACCCAATAGATAATTGCTTTAAAGCTCCACCAAATCCTCCCATAGGATGACCTTTAAAGTGTGATAATACAAACATTGAATCATAGTTTTTTATATTTTTTCCTAAAAAATCTTCTTTTAAGATTTTTCCATTTGGTATTGGTACAACAATATCTGGTCCTTCTGCGTCCATTAAGTCAACATTAAAGTATTTATTCCAACCGTGTCTTTTAATGGTTTTTAAATGCTTTTTAGTTGTGTTTCTTTCTCCACCATAGGCAGTATTACACTCTACTATAGTACCATTTACATATTCTACCATTGGCCTCATAAATTCTGGGTGCAAATAATTTTGATTTCCTTCTTCTCCTGAATGTACTTTTACTGCAACTTTTCCAGGTAATTCTTTACCTAACTTTTTATAAATTTGTACTACATTTTCTGGTGTAATTTCTTTAATAAGATATACTTTGGCCTTTTCCATCATAACCACCCCATTGTACCCACACGATATTATTATTTTCTATCCATTGCTTTTTTCATTATTTCTTTTCTTAACATTAATCTATTTAATTCCATTACTCCGATTTTCGAATTTTGCTTCTAGTATTTTTTCCAAATTTTGCTCTGTTTCTTTATCTGAAGCTAATATGTAATTTTTTCCTTCTTTTAAGCAAATTACATTCATTATCCATTTATCGTCTTTTTCATTTAATGCTTGTTTAATAATTTCTTTGTTTTTCCAAAGAAGTGTTTTATCCCATAATACTAACTGACCAATTACTCTTGGCAAAGAATAATCTATATCTTCTACTTTTATATCATTTTTTATTGCTTGTAAAAAATCTTTTTCTATAACTTTTTGACACTCCATAAAATATTTTTGAGCAAAATCATTGTCTTTTACTATTTCTTGTAGTTTATTAAAACTTTCTATATCTCTTTGAGTTGTAACATTTGATTTTAAATTCAAAGTATTATCTAAAATGGCTGCCATTAAAAGTTTTGCAATATCTATTGGCATTTTTTCTAGAAGATTTTCTTTTTCATACATTTCTACAATAATTGTAGCCATTGCTCCTAAAGGTTCTATTATTGCCTTTTCTCCTAATTTTTCTTTCCAATATTCTTCATATCCGTAGTGATGGTCTACTATTTCAACTATTTTATCTTGTTCTACTATTTTGTCGAAAAAATCTTTATATGAAACATCAACTACAATAAATTTATCTTCTTCGCTTTTTGTATAATTATCTAATTTATATTGAGTATCAAGTAAACTAGGTGTTATACTTTCATTTAAATTCCCTGTAGAAACTGCTTTTGCTTTTATACCTTTTAAATTTAACAAATATGCATATGCAATTGCTCCTCCATATGCATCAATATCAATATTTCCTCTTCCAGATGTAATAATTAGCATTTTTTCTTACTCCTTTCACATTTAACATAGTTATACCAGCCCTTTCAACTGGAGCTATTATATCATATTTTTAAATTTTTCAACATAAAAAATAGCAAATTAGAAAATATTTTTTTCAATCTGCTATTTTTTTGTACTACTTTTTCAGTAGTTTCCCGTTGTATCGCTAAAAATTTGTTATAAAATATAGAATTTTTATTATAAATATGATACAATATATTAAGAATAAAAAAGAGGTGCTTATGGAAAAATTAAATATTGATACAATTAAACAGTTAATTAAAGATAAAAAAATGAGATGGACCAATCATGTTATCGTTAAATTATTACAAAGAAATATAACTCAAAATGATAAGGAGATTAAATAATTATGAATTGTTTGATGTGTAAAGGAATTTTAGAAAATAAAAATACCACATTTATGGTTGAATTAGATAATTGTATTATCATTATTAAAAATGTGCCATCTCAAGTATGCAAACAATGTGGAGAGGTATCTTATAGTAATGAAGTTGCAAAACAGTTAGAAAAATTGGTAAATGAAGTTAGAAATTCTATTACTGAAATTACAGCAATTAACTATACTCAAAAAGTAGCTTGATAATATTTTATCCAATAAACATATAGCCAAGGAAACAGTATCCCTTGGCTATTTTGGCAATTATTTTTTATACTTTATGTGTAAAGCCTCCATAAAATCCTCTATACTTTCAAAAAGAATTATTTTTCACTAATTCCTCATGATAAAAATAGTTTATATAATTAATACCTTTTTCTTTGCAATATTTGTCTATTTCTTTTGAAAGTTTTACCCAATAATCTTTGTTTTTCTTATTATAAATTTTGTCATATTCATCTATTAAATTAGGATATTTATCTTCTATGTATTTTAATATTGTTTGTTTATAACTACCTCTTAAATTCAAATTTTCAAACCAATATTCATTTATGTAATCTTTACTCACATCAATTATTTCTTTAAAATTTGTAATATATGGAAAGATTGGCGACATAAATAAAACTGTTATTATCCCATTTTTTTGTAATTCTTTTAAAGTGAATAAAAAGAGAAGAAGATAAACCGTATTCTACCTAATTAAACTACGGATTTACTTGCACATATCTCAATAATACTATTAGGTTTAGGATTTTTTTCATCGCTTTTATACCCTCTATATAAAACTTCTTCATATTCTTTAATATAATCTATTGTAAATCCTGATTTTGTTAAAAAATTACTTATAGATTCTTTACTATGTAATCTTCTTTCTAAATACTTAACTTTAGCAGTACCTATTGTTTCAAAAAGTGGATATCTTGTTAGACCTGTTGTTTTATCAAAAGTTGTTCCTTCAAGTTTTGCCTCCCATTCTTCTACACTTCTCACTACTATATAAAATTTCCCATTTTTCTTTAAAACTCTATATGTTTCAGCTAAAGCTTTTTTTAGTTTTTCATCATTTAAAAAGTGAAAAACTAACCTAGCATATATAAAATCAAAATATTCATCTTTATATGGCATTTTTTCTGATACATCTTCAATTTTTAATTCTATTCTATCTTCTAATCCTTTTTCTTTTACAATATTCTTTGTAAAATTTAATCCCTCTTCATCAATAGTAGTTGCAATGATATGGCTTTTAGGACTTTTCTTGGTCATTTCTATTTCAGCTGAACCTGATATGCCAGTACCTATTGATAAAATATTTACATCATTTTCTGTTATTAATTCTATTCCATGTTTTTCACTAATGTCCAGTTTTAAATTTTCCATTTTTTTCATATCTCCTAATAGTTCTAAATTCACACGATATTATTATTTACTATCCATTGCTTTTTTCATTATTTCTTTTTTCCCAATGAATAGTTTTGCAATTTTTATCTGATTGGTTCACCTGCTTCTCCTTGCGTATCTTACATTTTTTCTTTTAAAGATTCAAAAATTTTTTTTAGAAGTAAATCTCCTCAATATAGGCAATGGGATATGATTCTGTTAAATATTTGCTTAATGTTGTTTTTCCAGAGCCCGGCTTTCCTTCAATTCCAATTATTATCATCTAAACCTGTTGAGAAAACAAACCTCAACTTTCCCCCTCTCATTTACTTTTATTATAAAATTACTTGATATACTGGTTGTTCTTTTAATACTTCTTTAAGCATTTTTTTATTTCTTCAATAGTATATATTTTCTCACTCATATAGGGACCTCCCCTTATCTCATTTCTTCTACTTTATCCACATCTACAACTATTGCTCCCTTTGGTTTAGTAGCACCAAATGGAGTTACTTCATTATTAGCAAAAAAAGTATTTTTGCAAAAATCATAGTATTCACCTTGAGTATAAAATTTTGCTTTTCCAAATATTCTCAACCCAATTCACATCAAATGCAGTAATTACAACATTTGGATTATATTCTACATTTTTTTGCGTATTTATCATTTCATTAACAGAAATAATAATTTTATTATCTTCTATAATTCTAACATCAAATGCAACAGACAAATTAGGTTTATTTTCATCACTTACTGTGGCGATATGAATAGGTTTGCATTCAAGTAATTTTTTATAATCATATAAATTCATTTTTCGCTCCTATTTGCTCTAATTTCTCCATAAGTTCTTCTTTTTGATTTACTGAATAATAGCCTTCAATCTTACCAATTAATTTTCCATCCTTAAAAATAAGTAATGCTGGTAACTCTTGAATTTCGTATTTACTATCTAATTTTTCCGCTTCTACTTTGTAATACAATGTATCTTCTGGAAGGTTTTTAGTTATTTGTTTTATAGGTATTGATTTTAGTAAACATTCTGCTAAATCGGGATTATATATCTCAATTAAAGTTATACCTAACCTATCTGTTTTGCTTTCTATTTCTTCTAATGATATACTAAAAAATTCTGATATTAAAGCTGCACCATATCTATCTACAAATAAATCTTTAGTCGTTCGTTTGTCTTCATCAATCTCTTGTTTTAATTTTTTATATTCTTCTTCTGTTGGTGCAACTTTAATTGCACCAATTGGACATTCTTTTTCACACATTCCACATGAAATGCACCTTTCATTATCAATTTCAATTGTATCTTTTTCTTCGTTCCAACTTAATGCTCCAGTTGGACAAACTGCTATTCCTCCACATTCTTTAGCATTATCACAGATTTTGAAATTAATTAATACAGACATAGCTTATTCTCCTCCTTTTTTAATTTTTCTTTCTCAAAATTCTTATGACTTTAATTAATGTTTTAATAACATACTCTACTTCCTCTTTTGTATTATACTTTCCAATACTTATTCTTATTGGACTGTAGTTTTGCATATCTGCATTACATGCTTTTAATACATGTGATGGCTCTGCTATTTCAGAATTGCATGCTGAACCTGTGGAAACATATATATTAAAAGATTCTAACATTAGTAATAACTCCTCTGCATTAACTCCTTTAAATGCTATGTTAGAGGTATTGCATAATCTGTTATTTACATCTCCATAAATAATAAAATCTTCAATATTGTTTTTTATTTCTGTTTCAAAATAATCTCTTAATTCTTTTATTTTTTCACTTGATTTATAATTATCTTCTAATATAAGCTCTACTGCTTTACCTAAGCCAATAATATATGGAACATTTTCTGTTCCACCCCTCCTATTTTTTTCTTGATGTCCAAAAATTAGTGGAACAAATGGGGTGTCTTTTTTTATATATAATACTCCTACTCCTTTAGGTGCATTAACTTTATGCCCTGAAAAAGCCAATGTATTTATATTTAAATTTTTAACATCTATTGGTATTTTTCCAACCGCTTGAGTTGCATCTGTATGAAATAAAATATCTTTACCTTTAATAATTTCTGCTATTTCTTTTATTGGGTAAATATTTCCAATTTCATTATTTGCCATCATAATTGATATTAAAAAAGTGTCACTTCTAATTTCTTTCTTTAATTGTTGTAAATCTATTCTACCAAAATTATCGACTGATAGATGTGTTACCTCATATCCTATACTTTTTAAATATTTCATTGTTTCCATAATTGATGCGTGTTCTATTTTAGTTGTAATTATATGTTTTTTATTTGGGTTATTTCTTACAGCACTCATAATTGCAGTTGTATTGCTTTCACTTGCTCCACTTGTAAAAATTATTTCATCTAATTCTGCATTTAATAATTTAGCAACATTTTTTCTTGCTTTTTGAATTTCTTCTTTAACTTCTGTACCCAAATTATAAATGCTGCTTGGATTTCCAAACTGTTTTGTAAAATATGGTTCCATTGCCTCAAATACTTCTTGAGTGCATTTTGTTGTTGCATTATTATCAAAATAGATAATATTTGACATATTTACCTCCCGTCATCACTATTTTGTGCTTCTTTTTCTTTCTTTTCCCTAAGTTTAGCTTGTATTTGTTGTTTTAATTGTTTTAAAATTTCTATTTCTTTTTCTGTATTTTCTGATAATTCTAATAACAATTCTTTTTCTTCTTTAACTACGCTTATTTCTGTATCCATATCTCCACGAGTAAATCCATATCTAGTATGTATTTTTAAAACCACCATAGTTTGATTATCATCCAGCTCCATTTCACGACATTTGTCTATCAACTCTATTAAATCTCCATTTGCCATTTCCTTTTCCCCTCTTTCAATTTCCTCTATTGTATCACATATAATAGAGAAAATAAAGCTTTTTGCTTGTTTTTTTAGTTAAAGTTAGGTTTATTTTGTAATTCTACTTTTTGATTTGTATATTATTTTTATATTTACAAATACTATTTTTATGAGTAATTTTATTTTTAAACCTAATGATTTTTTTATAAACTAGAAAAGAAAAAGAGTAGATTGTTAGAATCTACTCCTTTTAGGCACCGTCCGAAGACTTCTGCCTTACTCCTTATATATATTATAATATATGTTTTTATTATATGCAATATTTTTTCAAAAATTCTTTATTTTTTTATAAAATTTATTAATTGATTTAATTTTTGATAATCATTTGTTAATATTATCTGGTCAAAAATATTTTTTGGTATTCTTCCTTTTAATTCATATACTATCTTATTATAATCATTAATAAATTTTTTATCTCGTTTTTAGTACGCTTTAATTTTTTTAACATATAAGCTACAAAAACAATATAATCTGTAATACAATTAAAATATATTTCACTAATTTTAGTATCATTCATTATCATACTCTTAAATGTTTTATTTATTGCATTTGTATTAAATCTAGTATCAAATACAACATTATTATGTGCTATAGCATTTCTTAAATCTTTCATAATAAATATAGACTTTTCAACTAAAATACCTTTTGAATCATATGCAATATTAAATCCTATATCTTTAGCTATATATTGTCTTATTTTAAAGTCAAATGTTGAAACTAAATTCCCAAATTCTCCTAATGTTATTATTTCAAAAATCCCCCATATAGGAACATTTTCATCATTTTTTAGATAATGCGAAACAATATTGTTATCTGCACCAAATGCGTTCGCTATTGCCATATGTATTCTATTGTATGTATCTAATCTTTTTTTATAAGCTTTTTTATACTGTTCACTTTGTGTCGGATAAGATTTGTAGCCAGTCATTATCTTTGAATAAATTTCACTAAAACTCTTTGTTTTTCCTTCTCGTATTATCATTTCTAAAGCATAACTTTTTAATGCTGTTTCAATAAACATTACTTGAGGATATAATATAGCTTTTACCTTATTATCAAAATCTATTATTGACAGCAATTCATCAAAAGATGAAAAATTTATTCTATTGTTTGGAATTTTTATATATCTTTATCCTTTATATCCATGATAATATCCTATACATTTTAATTTCATTTTGTCTGTACTTCCATTAATTTTTATATTATGATTATCTCTTAAATATTTCATTAATCCATTTATTGTTTTTATATTAGACATTTTACCCCAACCTTTTGCTCATTGTATCATCATTCTATTATAAATATAATTACTTTTATGAATTTTGTTTAAATTAATATTGTTTCATTTAATACATTATTTATATCATATTTGTAAAATTATTTCAATACTTTTGCAAAATTTTGTTCTGTTTCAATTGCGATTTGAGGCTATTTTTATAAACTAGAAAAGTATTCTCTTTATAATAAACTTATATCTAGTGTACTAACAAATTTTGAATATCTATGCATATACAAGAAAATGTATTTTTTATTAAAACGTTTTAACTTAAAACTATTTGTATATTATCTTTTTATATACACATACTATTTTTATGAATAATTTTGTTTTTAAACCTAATGCTATTTTTTATGAGAAAGAGGTTGTGAATTTTGATTTAGGAAAAGAGCTTTTTAATAAATATAGAGATGTTCCTAAATTCGAGATTGAAAACCATAATAATATTGAAGAAATGAGAAAAAAGGAAAACAAGGAATTTCCTAAAATGAAACAAAATTTGATTATTGGAACTCGTAAAACTCATAAATTTATTTCAAACCATAAAGTTTCGGACTATCTAGTTCCTTATACTTCTTCTGGTTGCACGGCTATGTGCCTTTATTGTTATTTAGTCTGCAATTATAACAAATGTAGCTATTTAAGAATTTTTGTAAATAGAGAAGAATGCCTAAATAAAATTCTTAAAGTTGCAAATAAAGATTTTGAGACTTTAAGAAAAGAATCTGTTTTTGAAATAGGAAGTAATTCTGACTTAATTTTAGAAAATACCATAACTTCAAACTTAGTTTGGACAATTAATAATTTTTGCTTAAATCCAAACCAAAAAGGCTTTTTAACTTTTCCAACTAAATTTTGTATGGTTGATGATATTTTAGATTTAAAACATAATGGTAAAATAATTGTTAGAATGAGTGTAAACCCTGAAACCATAATAAATAAGGTTGAATTTGGAACATCTCGTTTGGAAGATAGAATTGAAGCTATAAATAAATTGAAACAAGCAGGATATAAAGTTGGAATACTAATTGCTCCTGTAATATTTACAGAAAATTGGGAAAACCTATATTTAGAATTAATTGAAACTTTGAAATTAAAACTTTCAAATGAAGTAAAAAAAAATGTTTTTTTTGAAGTTATTTTTATGACATATAGTTATGTTCATACCAAAATAAATGAAGAAGCTTTTCCAAATGCAATAAATTTATTTAATAAAGACCTTATGACAGGTCGAGGTCGTGGTAAATATATGTATAAAAATGAAATTAGAAAAAAAGGTGAAACTTTTTTTAGAGAAAAACTAGAAAAATATTTTCCAAATAGCAAAATTATATATATAGTGTAGTTAAAAAAAAAGCTGGCTACCTATGTCTCCTCTCATATTAATAGAAAAAATCGGCTATGCTTTTTCTATTTTACCATAGTCGATTTATATTTTCTATTTTACTCATTTTTTTCGATACTCTCCTCTGGCACTTCTTCTGGCTGTTCATTATCATCAACACTATTTGCAAGTTTATCAACTCTTTCTTGCATTTGGGCTAGTCTCTTTTCAGATAATTGTAACAAATATAATCTTAATTTAATATCCAAGATTCTTGAATTCTTTCCGTGTTATGGCATCTTCCTGACTAGGAGTAGTAAAAGATCTAATAGAATCATCTAGTTTTTCTCTATTTTCTTTTTCAATATCTAGTTCTATAGATTTACCATTTTTAGCCAATTCCTCTGCTCTCTGTATTAACCAATCTAAATATTCTTGTTTTCTATTATAATAATTTTTGAACCAATCCCTATGTTGATTCGCTTTTTCTGATATATTTTCAATTTGATCTGGACGATTTATTGTTTCTTCTTTTTGTGCTGCTATACTTATTTTTAAGAAATTTCTTAGTTCATTTCCAAAATACTCTTTCATTTCCCCTAATAAGCATTTAAATCTATCCTTTCCTAAATAATTAATAATCTTTATTAAACATTCATTGCTATAATTTTCCACAGTTTGGCGTTGTATCTCATTAAAATTTTCATTTAGGACTTGAAGACCTTCAACCCCTTCTGCCCTATGTTCATAATATTCATTAAATACTTTTTCAAAATGCTTTCCATAAATACTAGAAAAAACATCCACTTGATCTTTTCCTTCATTACCTAAAAACATCTGTATATCTTGTGGAATATCTTTGTATAGTGACCTAAAAATTATTTCATAATAAAACTCAGTTGTATCCTTAATAATTACTTGTTTTTCTTGCTCTGTCAATTCTTTCATTTGAAAAATTTCATCTAATTCTCCAATCATATTATGTATTAATTCTATTGCACTTCTTCTTTGAATACCATCAGCTTCTGTATATTTATATTCTTTATATAATATTGGATGTTTTATTAATTCCAAAAGGCTTACATATTGTAATAAATTTTCAAATAAGTCTTCTCTTGCTATTTCCCCTTTATTTTCATATAATAAAATACCGCTTTTGCTTCTAACATTTCCGTCTATAGTTTCTGATTTTTAAAAAATAGAAATCCATATTTCTATCATAATACAATTTAGGGTTTTCTGGCTTCATTAGATCTATATATTGACTCCTAGCGTAAAAATCTGCGATTGCTTCTGTCGCAATATTATAATATTCTTCATCGTACCAATCTTTAAATTGATTTTCTAAAATAAATTCTTTTGAAAAAAGAGACGCTATTTTGCTACTAATATTTAATTTAGATATTATTTCTTGAATATGGTGATGTACTTCATGAAAAATCGTTTTAAAAAGTAGTCTACATCTATTTTGCCTTTCTTCTACATCAGCGGAACTTAGTATTTTAATAAATTTATTTAATATTATTTCTATTTTATTGCTATCATATATCTTGCATCCTAACCCTTCTATATTGGGATCATTAACAAACTCTAATTCAAATACTGCATCTCCATCTTTTTCTTCGCCTTTTAACTTATAGCCCAATTCTTGTATTTCTAATCTTAGTACATCTGTTGCAGTCTTTTTTATATATTCTATTTCTTCTTGATTATTAGGATCTAATCTTTGTTTTATAAAATGTGCTTCAAATTCACTAATTATTTCTATTTCTTCTTTTTCTTTTTTTGTCATTTGATATTTTTCACATCCTCTTGCATTTTTTTAGCTTTTTGCATAGCTAGTTCGTGTGCTTTTCTAATTATTTCATCACTATTATTTTCCTCAATAATTGATTTTAATTTTAAATATTTTTGGATTTCGCTATATTTATTATCCATCATTAATCATATTCCTTTCTAAGGCACAAACTCGGTTGGAAAAGAATTAAATTTTGACAAGGCAAAAACTTACGCAAAAAGCGGAGCATACTTTGTGTATGTGAGCATTTTTAAGTAAGTTTTTAACACAGTCAAAATTGTAATTATTTTTCAACCTTTCTCCTCCTGTTACATTATTATTTTATTATAGTATATATTATTTTTCAATACTAAAAATAAAAAAAAGCATGGATTTTTTCCTTGCTTTTTCCTTAATTTCTAATTCATTTGAACTGCACCAATAATGCTATTTACATCTTCTATATTGTGTTTATTTAGGTATTGTTCTATACCTTCTGCTACATTTATTCCTGTACTTGGTGAATAGAAGCTTCCAGAACCTATTGCAACTGCAGATGCTCCTGCAAGCATAAATTCTACTGCATCTTCTCCAGAAATAATTCCACCTAATCCCATAATTGGTATTTTTACAGCTTTTGATATTTGGTATACCATTCTAACAGCAACTGGTTTTATTGCAGGTCCTGATAGACCTCCAGTATTATTGGCTAAAACTGGTCTTTTTCTTTCTATATCTATCTTCATTCCAAGTAATGTGTTTATTGCAGAAATTCCATCTGCCCCGCCATCTTCTGCACCTTTTGCAGTTTGAGTAATATCTGTAACATTTGGTGTTAATTTTACAATTAATGGTTTATCTAATACTTTTCTAACAGCTGAAGTTACTTGTTTAACTCCCTCATAAGTTGTTCCAAATGCTATACAGCCTGCCTTTACATTTGGACAAGATACATTAAGTTCTACCCCATCTATATCCATTGTATTGGCTACTTTACATACTTCTACATATTCTTCTAATGTTGAAGCTCCAACATTTAGAATAATTTTTGTATCAAACTTTCTTAAAAAAGGAATTTCCTTTTCAATTACATACTCTATTCCTGGGTTTTGAAGTCCTATTGCATTTAACATTCCTGCTGTTGTTTCACAAACTCTTGGTGGTTTGTTTCCTAATCTTGGCTTTAAAAATGTTCCTTTTGTGCATATTGCACCTATTTTATTTAAATCTATAAAATCTGCAAGTTCTCTACCATACCCACATGTCCCAGAAGCCAATGCAACTGGATTTTTCATTTTTATTCCTGCAAAATTAATTTCAGTATTCATAAAATTTGCTCCCTTCAATTTATATTTCTACATCTTTTGCATTAAATACTGGTCCTTCTTTGCACACTCTAACAAATGTATCTTCAGTTTCAGTTTTGTATTTAACAGCACAACCTAAACATACACCTATACCACATCCCATTTTTTCTTCTAAAGAAATTTGTGTATAAATATTGCTTTTTTCTGCTAATTCTTTTACTTTTTTAAGCATTGGTAGTGGTCCACATGCAAATATTCCGTCAATATTTAGCTTTTCTATATCATTTTCTAAGTAATTTATTGCATACCCACTTTCACCATATGTTCCATCATCTGTAGTAATTGTAAGATTTGTTGAAACTTGTTTAAATTCATCTTCTAATATTACTAATTCTTTATTTCTAAAACCTAAATATGTATATACATTCACATCTTTTTTTGCTCTTTTTGCAAGTTCATAAAGTGGGAATATTCCTATTCCACCACCTATTATTCCAATATTTTTACATGTTTTTATATCAAATGTTCCCTCACCTAAAGGTCCGAATTACATCTAACATTTCACCTTCTTGGATTTGAGATAATGCTGTTGTTCCTTTTCCTTTTACTTGAATAATAAATTCTATCATATTATTTTCTTTGTCTACATTATGAATACTTATTGGTCTTCTTAAAAATGGCTCAACACCTTTTGAAACTTTTATTTCAATAAATTGCCCTATTTTTACATCTTTTGCTATTTCTGGTGCTAAGCATACGTATTTTATAATATCATCTTTAAGTTTCTGTTTTTTTACAATTTTGATTTTAGTATTTACTGGCATAAAAAACCATTCCTTTCTTGCTTTGCAAACAAAGCACATAAAAAATAAAAATATTTTATTGTTTACACTTTAACATAAAATTCATAAATTTTCAAGTATATTATAATAATAAAAAAAGAAAATCATCCCCAGGGGACAAAAAGAACCGGTACTATTGTACCCACCCATGGGGGACATAAAGAACCGGTACCATTGTACCCAAAAAAAAGAAACTCAAAAATGAGTTTCGTGTTTTTTTATTTTTCTCCTCTTCCTTCTGGAAGGGCGTTGCTTGGCAATTCTATTCTAATTCTTATTCTAAATACATATGTTGCAGCTCTTACTAACTTGCTATTTTTAATTTTTTGCCATAGTGATGTTTTTGTTTTAAATGTTGTTTGTTCTTGATATTCATTTAATGCTCCAGCATAATCTGTATCTTCTACTTCTGTAGCTATTTGAGCATTTTCTTTATTTTTCTTATTCTTTTTAGATTTAACAGTTGCAACTTCTTGAACATTAGTTGTTTCTTCTGTTTGAGCTATTTTTTCAACTTTTTCTTCTGGTGTTGGTATTAATTTTAATGCATCTGATATTTCTATTCCAATAAAACTTAAGGCTTTTGAACTATCCTCTAGTCTTTCCATATCTATTTCTATATGTAAATTTGTTTCCAAATTATTTACTTGTGCTTTTAAAATTTTCATAGAATCAGTATATTTTTGTGAAGTTTTTCCTTTGCATCTTCCAACTGTATTTAATGCAAGAATTATATCTTCTGAAAGTTTACCTTCTGCATCTTGTACTTTTTCTTTCCAACCTTCCTTTTTTTCATCAACTGCTTCTATAAGTTCATTTAACTCACTTGCTAAAGCAATGTTTTCTTCTCTTTGCTTAATTAGTTCTTCCACTCTTTTTGTATTTTCCTCAAATTGATTAATTGCAAACTCAACTAAACCATAAGCTGCATTATATACACTTACAGGGAAATTTTTCTTTTTAGGGTATTCTATTAAATATGTTTTTATTGATTCTATTAAATCGTTAAAATATGTATCTTCTTCCAATTGAACAATTTGTTTTTTGTTCTTTGGGTTAATTAGTTTTTGAACTTTATCTATATTTGATATTATTTTTTCTTCAGTTATAACCATTCTCATATTTACTATGCCAGACCTAGACATTGTAAAATTCCCTCCTTTGTTATTATTAAAACGTTTTTTTACATAAACTACTTTTATTATACACTATGTGGCAAAAAACTACAAGGAATTTTTTTAAAAAACAGTTTACAGTTTTGTTACAAAAATATTACAATAATATTACAAAAGTTCTAGAGTCTCTTTTATTTCTACATTTCTTTTTATCTTAAGTGTTGTTGTTTTAACAAGTTCTTTATCTGTAATTATTAATTTTTTTATGTATTTATATGTTGGCATAGTTTTATTTACTTGTTTTATATAATTCCAAATTTCATTTTTTATTTGCTCTAAAGAAATTTCTTCATAAGTTTTTTCAATATATTCTTTGTTATACACAACTTTTACTGCTAAAGTAACATCTCCATCAGCATCCGGAATTCCAAATACCATACTCTCATTTACTAGTTCTGATTTATTTATTAATGTTTCTATTTCTTCTGGGTAAACATTTTTACCATTTTTTAAAACTATTACAAATTTTTTTCTTCCAGAAATATATATGTATCCATCTTTATCTATTCTTGCCAAATCTCCTGTTCTAAACCAACCGGTCTTCAGTAAATGCTTCTTTATTTGCCTCATCATTTTCATAATAGCCTTTTGTTACAGTTGCTCCTTTAACTAGTAGTTCACCTATTCCTTGCTCATTTGGCTCATCAATTTTTATTTCTACACTTGGCATTTTTTTACCAATTGATGTTAACCTTTTTTGGTTAGTTAGTTCTGCCGAAACTACTGGCGAAGTTTCTGTTAGACCATATCCTTGTAATACATTAAACCCTAAGTCCCAAAATCCTTTTTCTTTTTCTGGGTCTAAACTTGCACCGCCTACAACCATTATTCTTAAATGTCCACCTAAACTTTCGTGAATTTCTTTAAATAGTTTTTTTCTTAAATCTATTCCAACTTTTGATAATAGATTATTCATTTTTATGGCTTTTTTTACAGTTTCTAATTTTCCCTTTTCTTCTAAAGCTTTTATTAATTTATCATACATTCTTTCTACTAATGCTGGCACTGCAATCATTGCTGTAATTTGGAAATTTTTCATTTCTTCTGATATATGCCTTACACCTTTTGAAAATACTATACTACTACCAATTGAAATTGGGTACAAAAAGCCTACTGTACATTCAAATGTATGGTGAAGTGGTAAAAATGATAAAAATCTATCTGTTTCATCAACTTCAAATACACTTCTTATATCTAAAATGTTTGTACAAATATTTTTATGTGAAAGATTTACTGCTTTTGATACATTTGTAGTTCCTGAGGTAAAAAGCATTATAGACATTTGTGTATTATCTATTTTGGCATCTATAAATTCTCTATTTCCATTATTTAAAAGTTCTCTTCCCTTTTTTGTAATTGATTTTTGAGAAAATTTATTAAAATCATTTTCTTCTAAATCCATAGAAATAAAGTATTTTAATCTTGTATTTCCTTGTTTTTGAATTTCTGCCATTATTTCATT
The DNA here is from genome assembly GCA_947168035.1 of uncultured Clostridia bacterium. Classification (GTDB taxonomy): domain Bacteria; phylum Bacillota; class Clostridia; order TANB77; family CAG-508; genus CAG-269. The sequence continues at coordinate 16,356 of CAMVKF010000022.1, forward strand.
ATATTTTTTTGAATAGAATATTGCTTCTGCACCAGACCTTGTAATTAGGCTTTCAATTTCTCCTTGTGGCAATGCTTTATCTAATGGTACAACAATCCCTGTTCCACAACATATTGCTAAATATGCAACTTCCCATTCATACCTATTTTCAGATATTACAGCTATTTTTTTACCTTTTAAACCCATCTCTAGCATTGCAGTACCTAAGCTATTTATATCATCATAATATTCTTTATATGTAATAATTTTAGATTTTTCTAAGCTTTCACCATCCACATAAAATGCAGGTCTATTTCCAAATTTTTCATTAGATATTGCTAACATTTCTTTTAAATTCTCAAATTTTATATTTCTATCTAACATAAGTTTCTCCTTCTATTTTAGTTACTATTTAAAACTTTCTAATTTATAGATTTCTTAAAACATTTAAATAATAATACTTTGCAAAGTTTCTCGGCTCATTTCGTAATTATAAGAAATTCTACATCGATTTTT